>CAXTFS010000001.1:0-15511 GCA_964243395.1 uncultured Acidobacteriaceae bacterium
GTGCACTGCGCCATCAACGCGCTGACGGGCAACTCCGCGGGCAGCAGCACGCGGGCGCGGCGGCTGCCGTCGTATAGGCTCACCGTGATCGTCATCAGCTCCATCGCACGCTCCGCCCGGGCCGCAATCGGCATTGCACGCGCGCACGTGACGCCAGACCGCTGAGCGAGAGGTACGCCCGCTCCGGCACGCCCAGCGCGGCCAGCGTCTCGCCCGCTAGCGAGTCGCCGCTCCGGATCCGGCTCACCCGCTCCGGCGTTCTCTCCCGCCCGCACCGCGGACACGCAAGCTGCTCCCGGCGCAGGCTGAACCACGGCACGCACCCCGGCCACACCCCGCAGCCCGCGCAGGTGAGCCCCAGGACCACGTCCCAGCCCAGCTCCAGCATCGTCATGCCGGTCGAACGCAGCAGCTCCGCAACCGTAATCTCCGCGGGCCTTGCGGCGACCTCACACACCTCTTCGCGCGCATCCCCGTGCGCCAGGCACTCCGGATTCCGGCGCCCGTGCCGCAACGTCATGGTGTACGGATTCAAGCTGAGCGTCAGGCTGTCTCCGCCGGCCAGCCCGGGGCGCCCGTGCAGCTCCGCCACGGCCTCCTGCACCTGCAGCGCGGCCACCGCGGCGGCCAGCGTGGCGGTGGTGGCCGAAGACGGCTGCGCCAGCGCCTCGCCCGCCAGGCAGGACCGCCGCTCCTCAAGCCGGGCCCACATGCCCGCCGTCATCGAACACTCGTAACAGGGCCCGCCATGCCCGCAAAACTTCGCAATCTGCCCCACGGCCGCAGGCTCGCGCCCGGCAAGCCGCATCCCCGCGTCGATGCCCGCGTCAATCAGGCTCACGCCCGCGGCGCGGCACAGCCGGTTCAGCCGCCACCTCGCTTCGATCCCGTCCAGACATCCCAGCACCAGATCGTACCCGGCGATGGTTCCCTCGCCCAGGTCGCAGGTCAGGTCCAGCGCGAGCGCCGTCGACCGCACGCGCGGGTTTAGCTCCGTCAGCCGCTCCACCGCCGCCGTGGCCTTCTGCCGGCCCAGGTCCGTGCTCCGGAACAGCACCGACCGCGCAAGGTTGGCAGGCTCCACGCGGTCGCGGTCCAGCACGCCCAGCGTCCCGACCCCCACCAGCGCCAGGTTCTTCAAACTCTCGTTGCCCAATGCCCCCGCTCCCGCCACCAGCACGCGGGCGTGCGCCAGCACCTCGCGCGACCAGCCCGCCGCACCATGATGTCGGTCGAAGGCAGGTGCCCGAAGCTCCGGCGCAAGGCTAGCCATGCCGGCTCCGGACGGTCGCGTACGCGGCGTTCAACTGGCGCATCTTGCCGCCGGCCCACGCAGCGGTCGGCAGAGCGCCGAGGTCTGGATGGTACCGCCGGCTCAGGCGCCGGTACGCGGTGCGCACCTCGGCCGGCGTCGCCGTCGGGAGCACACCCAACTCCGCGTAGGCGTCGGGCGCGCCCGCCAGCTCGACCCAGACCGCCTCGACCTGCAGTTCCTCGTTCACCCCCTCAGTCTTCCATCGCGGTCGCGCGTCCGACAGTGTCAAGGTAGGTGCGCCAAGCTGCGGCGGGGGCATCACTGATCTGGTCTTGGGTGGAAGCGTGGGACGTTAGTCCCACGACCTAATCGACGCGATGAATGGGCTTTAGACCCTGCGCTATCAACCGACCTTGCCTACTGACCATCGGCGCTACAAACGCCGATTCCTGCTGGAATGACAAACAAAAAGCCCCCTAAGATCGCGTCCGCGGCTCCCGCACGGCCAACCCAAACACCGGACGAAAGATCTGCGGCGCACCCAGCCCGCCGCCTGCCAGTTTCGCCTGCACCTGCGCCGCGGCCGGCACTGGCGCCTCGCGCCCTAGCTTTGGCGGCGCGACCGTCTGGTGCAGCCCCCGGCGAATCGCTTCCTGGGTGTGGAACCGGTCGAGCGGCAAGCCTGCCTGCGCCGCATGGTCCGGGTCCGGACGATAGTTGCCGCTGCCGTTGCTCCACCAATCCAGCTTGCCGTTGTTGAAGTGGGCCTCGCCCGCGTACAACACTGGCCGGCCCTCGGCCAGGACCGGATGCCGGAAGCGCTGATGCATCAACGTCTCGCCGGTGGTCAGCTTCACAAAGACGAATCTCGCGTTGGGCACATATTGCCCGCGCTCGGACCCACGCGCCATCCGGTAGTTCTCCGCAAAGCTGCTCAGCGAGAAGATCTGTTCCCGGTCGACCGGCACCGCCGCCGAAGGGTTCAGATTGACATACACGCGCGGCTGGGTGGGAGCATGCATCGTTTGGGGCGGGGCCTCGAGCACAGTTTACCCGATCCCCTGAAAAAAAGATGCGCACCTGGACCGAAAAACGCATAGACTATGGGCACGTTGATCTCTGCCGCGCCCAAACCGTACCGCCCCGCAGCCGGCACCGGCATCGCGCCCGCGCGTCCCTGCTCCGGCGCGGCCATCCAGGGCATGTTCCTGGGCCGGCCGATCGCCCCCGCCGTTCGCACCCCGGCCCTCTCGCGGCAGCCTGCGGCGGCGCAGTTCAAACCGTCTCCCGGCTTCCCCGTGCCGCGGCAGGCTATTCAGCGCCAGGCCGTCAGCCGGCCCGGCGTCGACGCCTTCGCCGTGGAGCTCCGCCCCAAGTCCGGCGGCTGGACCCTGCCCCGCGACGTGCAGGCCAAGATGGAAGGCGCGCTCGGTTCCAGCTTTGCGGATGTCCGCATCCACGTCGGCCCGGAGGCCTCCGCCATCGGCGCGCTTGCGTTCACCTGGGGCACGGATATTCACTTCGCGCCCGGCCAGTACAACCCGCATACGCCGCATGGGCAGTTCCTGCTCGGCCATGAGCTGCAGCACGTCGTCCAGCAGCGTGCCGGGCGCGTCGCCAACCCGTTCGGGTCCGGCGTGGCGGTCGTGCAGGACCATGCGCTCGAGTCCGAAGCCGACCGCATGGGCCACGCCGCGGCCAGCTGGCGACCCCCTGCCGCCTGAAGCAATGGCTGAAGACTCGACCGCCCAGAACGCCTCCGATCTTTCCCGGCGCGACCTCTGCCTGGAGGACTGGCTCTTCGCCCAGCCCTACACCTTCGAGCTCTTCCAGGCGCTGCGCCTGCTGGAGCAGTTCGCCCATAGCCGCTCCCACTCCGGCGTCGCCGCCATCCCGCTCGGCCAGGGCTCCGACCCCAGCCGCGAAGCGGTCCGCCTGCGCGCCGACGCCGCCTTCACCTATCCTTCGAGCGAGATCGCGGCGCTCGACCGCGGCGATCCCGGTCCGCCCGAGCTCACCTCCCACCTCTTCGCGCTCGCCGGTACCGCCGGCCCGTTGCCGGACTGGGTCGCCGAGCTCCTCCTGCGGCAGTCGCAGCTGCGCGACTTTGCCCTGCGCGACTTCCTCGACCTGTTCCATCACCGCATCCTGTCGCTTCTCTACCGCGCGCACATCCACCATCGCCCGTGGCTGGAGCCGGTCCAGGCACCCAGCCATGAGCCCGATACCACCACCCGCGCCCGCAACCGGATGTCCCAGCGTTTGCTCGCGCTGCTCGGGCTCGGGCTGCCGGAGCTCCAGGGCCGGCTCGGTGTGGGCGACGCCGAGCTGCTGCCCTACGCCGCGCTGCTGTGGCAAAAGCCGCGTTCGCTGCCTTCGCTCGAGCGCATCCTGGCCCATGCGCTCGGCGTCCCGGTCCAAATCATCCCCATGCTGGGTCGCTGGCTCGCGCTCGAACCCTCCGATTACACCCTGCTCGGCGCGCGCGCCACGGACGAGTTGCATCCCGCGCCCTCCCGCGGCCGCAATCACGCGCTCGGCCGCACCGCGACGCTCGGCACCCGCGCCTGGGACTTCGGCGGGCGCTTCGACCTCGTGCTCGGCCCGGTTCCCTTCGCCGGCCTGATCGACTTTCTTCCCGGTGCCGCCGCGTACCTGCGCCTGACGACGCTGGTCCGGCTGTTTTCCGGCCCGCTCCCGGAGGTCCGTCTGCACCTGCGCGTGCTGACCGCCGAGCACCCCAACGCGGTGCTCGACGGGCCGCCGGCAAGCTCGTTCACCGCCGCGCTCGGCCAGACCACCTGGCTCCGGCCTCTGGCGCCCAGGGCCGGCGCTCCGGTCAGCCACCTCGTCGCTCTCGGCTCGCTACCCAACCCGGCAGAGGCCTGACCGCTGCCGACGCGCTGTAGAATCGTCCCTGACGACCAACAATGGCCCTCGACCTCACGTTCTCCTCCCCCATCTCCGACACGCTGGCGCTAGTCTCGTTCGAAGGCCGCGAGGCTCTCTCCTCGCCCTATTCCTTCGAGCTTCAACTCTCCTGTGCGGACGCCACGCTCGACCTGAACGCCGCCCTCACCCAGGCCGTCACCATCACCGCGAGCCTGCCTTCCGGCGACAGTCAGATCTGGCACGGGCTCGTCACCTCCTTCGCCCAGGGCGCCCAGACCGAGACCGGCAGCGTCACCTACTATGCGCGCGTCGAGCCCTGGTTCGCGCTGCTCCGCCTCAACGTCGATTACCAGGTCTTCCAGAACCAGACCGTTCCCGCGATCCTCGCCGCCGTCTTCCAGAAGCTCGGCCTATCCGACTTCAAGAACGCGCTTACCGGCACCTACACCGCACGCGAGTACTGCGTCCAGTTCGGCGAATCGACCTTCGACTTCCTCTCGCGCCTGATGGAAAGCGAGGGCATCTTCTACTTCTTTACCCACACCGCCAGCGCCCACACGCTCGTCCTGGTGGACGATCTCTCCGCCTGCCCCGCGCTTCCCGGCATCCCCACCATCCGCTTCAACCAGACCGGCCGCACGACCGAAACGGTCGACCTGATGACCGGCGGCGGGCTCGAGCAGCAGCTCGCCCCCAACAGGATCGCGAGCACCGACTACAACTTCGTCACGCCCGCTACCGATCTCTACTCCACGTCCGAGGGCTCCGCCGCCGGGTCGTTCGCCAGCGTCCTGTCGGTTTATCGCTACCCCGGATTGTTCCTTCAGAAAGCCGACGGCGAGACCGCCACCTCGCTGCAGCTCACCAGCGCCGAATCCGGGCAGCTGCAGCTCAACGGCAGCTCGCAGTGCCGCGCCTTCCAGGCCGGCGCGAAGTTCACCCTGGCGGACCACTTCAACTCCGCGGCCAACGTCGCGTACATTCTCCGCTCCGTCACCCACCACCTGAGTGAAGGCGGCGCGCGCTACGCGAACGAGTTCACCGCCTTCCCCGCTTCCATCACCTGGCGCCCGCCGCAGCTTACGCGTGGGCCGCAGGTCGCCGGCGCGCAGACCGCCACGGTCGTCGGCAAGGCCGGCGAGCAGCTCTGGACCGACCAGTACGGACGCATCAAGATCAAGTTCCCCTGGGACCGCAGCACCGCCACGGACGATACCTGCTCCTGCTGGGTCCGGGTCGCGCAGCCCTGGGCCGGACAAGGATTCGGTGGCCTCTTCCTGCCGCGCATCGGGCAGGAGGTCGTCGTCACCTTCCTCGACGGCAACCCCGACCGGCCCCTCGTCACCGGCTCCGTTTACAACGGCACCCAGACCGTGCCCTACACGCTGCCCGACAGCCAGACCAAATCCACCATCAAGACCAGCAACCTGACCGACGCCACCAAGTACAACGAGCTCCGCTTCGACGATACCGCCGACGCCGAAGAGCTCCTCCTGCGCGCCCAGAAGGACCTGACTGTCACCGCGCTCGGGGATCAGAACGTCACCATCGCCAACAACCGCACCGTCACCGTCACCAGCAAGGACGACAAGCACACCGTCTCGGCCGGCAACCGCACGCTCGAGGTCACCAAGGGCGACGAAACCTACACGGTGGGCGGCAAGCGCGACCTGACCGTTACCGGCGATGAGACCCATACCAACAAGGCTGACTTCACGCAGAAGGTCACGGGCGACTACACCTTGAAGGTTACGGGCGATCTGCTGATCGACGTCACCGGCTCGGTGACGATCAAGTCTGGTGGCGCGTTCCTGAACAAGAGCGCGCTTACGCTCGAGAACCAGGCGGGAACGTCCCTGACCAACCAGGCGGGGACGTCGCTCACCAACTCCGCCGGCACGACCATGAGCAACGAGGCGCAGATCTCGATCGCGAGCAAGGCCAACGCGCAGCACACGGTCGAAAGCTCGGGTATCCTTACCCTCAAAGGCTCCCTCGTCCAGATCAACTGACTTGCCCCATGCCAGACCCACCCAGACCGCCGCCCACCCCCGTCCTGCCCGCCGGCCCGTCCGCGCTCGCCGATGGCGCGCACACGTTTTCGGACGGCTCCGGCGGCAAGGTCCATGCCAGCTTCGTCTCCGGCCACCTGCACGGTCCGTTTTCGCTCACCGATCAGGCCGGTCACGCTACCCTGATCGCCACCTACACCGCCGGCCTGCTCGATGGCGCCCGCGAGCTCTTCGTCGGCAATCGCCTGGTCTCCCGCACGCCCTACCGGGCCAACCGGATCGAAGGCGTGGTCGAGCTCTTCCATCCCAACGGCAACCTGGCCGCGCATCAACCGTTCCTCGCCGGGCTCCAGCACGGGCTGACCCTCTTCTACGATGATGCGGGCACGCTGACGCGGGAGTGTCCGTACCTGCTCGGCCGCGTGCAGGGCCAGGCGCGCTCCTTTTACGACGACGGCAAGACCGTTCAGCTCGTCGAGCACTTCGAAGACGACCTGCGCCACGGCGAAGCCAGGACCTTTGCGCCTGACGGAGCCCTTCTTCAGACGGTGCGGTACGAAAAAGGCAAGCCGCTTGCAACCGTCCGCACCGGCACCACCCACCCCAGCCTGCTGCGCTCGATCTTCAAACGCAGATAAACAAACACCAGGGGCTCCGCCCTGGAGAGGATAGATAATGAGCCAGCTCGTCTGCGCCGGTGCCTTGATGCAGTGCAGCTTCGGGGTCGCACCCGCACCGCTCACCGTGCTTCCCGTCAACCGCGTCCTCGCCGGCGCACCCGCGGCCACGATCATGGATCACGTTCCCATGCTCAACATCGCGCCGTTCGGCATGTGCAGCTCGCCCGCGAACCCGATGGTGATCGCCCTGACGGCTGCCGCGCTCGGCGTTCCGACGCCCGCGCCCTGCATACCTGCGACCGTGGCGCCCTGGGTCCCGGGCGCACCCACGGTCCTGATCGGCAGTATGCCCGCGCTCGACAACACCTGCAAGCTGATGTGCCTGTGGGCGGGCGTGATCCAGATCAGCATGGCCGGCCAGTTCACGGTCAATGTGCCGTAAGCGCCGCGGTATGTCATAGTTGGGCCTGAGCCATGAGTTATAACTTCAGCTTCGACAGGAAAAGCGCAGTGCTGCTCTGCGGTTGCACGATCGCGCTGGCGGCACTGCTGGTCTCGGCGGGCTTCCTGCTGGGCGTCAAGTATGGGCAGGGCCCTCCGCCCGCGGTCGCATTCCCGGCCCAGCCCGCACCCAGCGTAAGCGCGCCCGCAGCCTTACCCTCTCCCCCGCCTGCACCCACCGTAAGCGCGCCCGCATTGTTGCCTCCGCTCCCGCCAGCCGCACCGGTGAAGGCGTCTGAGGACCAGAGCCCTGAGCCTGCCGCTCCCGCTCCCGTCCACGACCGGACCCCGCAGGCGGACGCACCGGACCCTGCTGCGAAGCCGCACTATATGCTGCAGCTCGGCGCGTACCAGAGCCGGGCAGAGGCGTTGGCAAAGCAGAAAGAGCTCAAGGAACAGGTGCCCGGCACGACGATCTTTGCAGGCCATGATTCGGCCGGCGAGACCTGGTACGCGGTGCGCTCGGGCGACTACGATGACCTGATCTCCGCCAGCAAAGCGGCGCGCGACCTCCGCGGCAAAACGGCGGAGGTAGTCCTGGTGCGTCCGTCTAATCGACTGTGAAAACCCGGATCAAGTCTGGTCCCTACGGATTGACACAGGAAGCTGCCTTATATCTTGTTGTCATGTGTGACAAACCTTGTCATCCTAAGCGGAGTTCGGCGCGTTTTCTGCGCCTGACTCCGGCAACCACGATGAAGTCGCGGCTCCCTCCGCTCAGGATAACAATCTCTCGGAGCCACCAACACATAGCTCCTCTTTGCTGCCTCAACAAAACGATGGCAAATTTCCTCGTGCGGCGGTATTCTGGCACTCGGTCCTCGTAGGCATGAATGAACAAGCCACCGGTGTACGCTCCTGCAATCGTACCGCGGAAGCTGGTGCAGGGCCACGGGATGATTCAGGCCAAGGCTCACGGAGCGGTGCCGCCAGTCTATCGGCCGGTACCCGGGCTGGCTCACACGCCGGGTACCGCGACGCTGCAGTCCAAGGCAGCGCCCGTGGCCGCTGGTCTTGCCGCCGGGAGGATGCCGCCCGGCTTCACCCCCTTGACGCATGCCGGAGCGGTGCAGCGCAAGACGGGTCCGCCGCCGCTGGCAAGTGAGATCCTCGCGCGTCTGAATACGCCCCGAGCGGGAACGGTGCAGCGCAAGCCGATGCCTCAGGGGAATGTTTTTCAGAGAACCGGCATGCAGCATGGTGCTCCAGCGAAACCGCCCATGACCTTGCCCGCAGCACCCCCGGCAGGGCCCGCCAGCAGTGTGCAGCGGTTCAAGGTGAAGCGCGTAGGCGCGGCCACGAAGGACTACAACAACAAGGCGAAGGTGCTGCCGTTGATCGCAGAGATCCAGGCCGCCGGCACCTACCCGGGCAAAGATGCCAATGTGAAGTACTGGCTGGAACAATACGTCACGCTTTACGCGAGAAAGACCTTTGAGCCTGGGGAGCTCGACGACTACCTTTATGACGATATCGTTCGCGAAAACAAGCCGATCGGCGACCCCTTTGTGATGGGCGCGCAGGAGTTACTGACCAGCGAACAGGGGCTTGCCCGGCTCAAGAACCGGGTCCAGCCACTTCCCGCGAGCACCCCCCTGCGCTTCTACCGCGCCATGAGCCTTACGGAGTTGAAGGATATGCTCAAGGATCCTGCCCACCCCGACGAAGAAGTTGGCCTGCCCCAGGTCGGTAGAGAGCTCGTCGGCAGACTGAATCCGGCCGAGCTGGGCCGCCATCTCGGCGATTACAAGCAGGCGAAAAGCTATTACAACGCAGCGGGACCGAAGGCGCTACTGGAGTTCACCATCAAGAGCAGTACCGCATTCTTCAAGAGCGATAAGCTGGCGCTACCGAAGTCCAAGAAGATCTTCGACGACCCCTTGCGCGCGATGTTTGGCGGTGGGCACCAGGAAGCCAACTCCGCGGAGGGCCTGAACGATGAACTGCCCGGCCTAAAATCCGAGAAGCGAGGCGTCTACAGTGTCTCGTTGACGACCCCCGCGGCTAGGGTGTTTCTGGACCAAGTGACCAGCGTGAAAGTCGTCATGATCAAGAACGGGTAAGTGGGTCAGGCGTTTCCTTGAGTGTGGAGTGCCTGTCCAAACCCAGATTCCTCCGCTTCGCTACGAAATGACACAGAAAGGGCACTTATCTTTTATTGTGATCCGTAGTGATCTGCGGGTTAGACCGGCGCTGTACTCCACCCGGAGGAACAGTTATCGGGACCTATTTGTGCCAACCCGCCACCCCGGTCCGATCTCCCTCAACATGATGAACAAGGAGAAGCGGTATCCCTTTACCGCTCCTCCCTTCGAGCTACTGCACCAGCACGCTCAGGGTCGGATTCACCGTGCCGAGATCGAGCGAAAACGCCCTGGTCGGCGTGACCAGATAGATCACCGGCAGCGTAGTGTCGGATGGCTTGACCGCGATCCGGCCGTTCGCCGCGGCGGTATAGGTAGCCGTCACGGCCTTGTCCGGAACCACGAGCCCGTCGGTGTTCTGATCTTCGGTCTCGCTGAGCGTCCCGGTCCCGCTGACGTTCACGGCCGCAATCCCCAGGGTGGACAATTGCGACAGTGGCTGCACGGTTCCCGAGGCATAGGTTCCGATAATGCTGGCCCCAGCCGTCTGCGCTTCCAGCGATCCGGTTCCCACGCCGGCCTTTACATCGAGCGCGAAGCCCGCGTTGGGAGCCGAAAGGTAGAGGAACGTGGCCGCGCTGCTGCAATCGATGCAGCCCCCAATCCCCGTGCCCAGGTAGGCCGCGACCCGCCCGTTGCTTGCGACCGAGTACTTGCCCTGCTGCGCAACCGTGGTGGCGACGCCGCCGGCGTTATCGTCCGCGGCAAGGCTGACCTGGCTCGTCCCGTTGAACGTGTAGACGCCCAGCTGCACGTCCGGCGTGTACGTGGTGGCGGCGCCGCTGCCGGCCGGGGTCAGGCGGCTGATGCGCCCGACCGAAGTCCCCTTCAGGCTCGCCAGGGTGAACCCGCCTGTGGTCTGAAGAGCGGCCTGGCCGCTAAGCAATGGCGCTCCGCCCGCACCGCTGGCGGTTGCCGACGATGCCAGCAGCACCTGTCGCGCGGACACGACATACAGCACGAACGTCTGCGTGCCGCCGCCCGAAAGCGTCAGGCTGAGCGTACCGCGGCCCGTGGGCGACACGGTATAGACGCCTGCCGTCGAGACCACTGGCGTCCCGCCCAGCTGCGAGGCAATCTGCTCGCTCGAGCCGACCACGCCCGCGCCCGTAAGCTGCAGTTGGCCGATCTCGCCCACGTGCGCCTTGCTCGAACCCAGGTACCCGTTCAATCCAAAGGCGTAGCCGCCGGTCAGCGACGGGAGCGTGAACGCGGTGGGGTCCTCGAGCAGGATCGTCCCGGTCAGGCTCTGGCCGGTCGCATCGGTCTCGGTCAGGTAGCCGGTGCCGGCCGCGGTGGTGGCGGGCTTGTTGAGTGCGAGCACGAAGGTGGTGGACCCGGCCGCGGTCGTGACGGTGACTCGCCCGCGGTTATCCGCGCCGACCGTGTAGGTGCTGGGCAGCAGCACCTGCGCGGTCTGCGCGGCGCCTGCGCTGATGCCGTTCACATCCAGCGTGCCGCCGGTGATGTTGCCCGCGCCATCGGCGGTCAGCTTGCCGATCCAGGTAAGCGGGTTGCGCGCCGTGTCGAACCCGGTGAGCAGGAAGGCGTACTGCCCGCTGAACTGTGCGTTATCGACCGCCGTGCGCGCCGCGTTGATCGTGATCACAACGGCTTTGCTGGTCGAGTTGCCGAGACTGTCGCTGACCATGACGTTGACCGTCGTGACGCCCGCGGTGGTCGGGGTCCCCGAAAGCTGACCCGTGCCGGCGTTGATCGCGAGCCCCGTGGGAAGCGCGTTGCTCCCCGCGGCCAGCGACCACTTGTAGGGGCCGGTCCCGCCGATCACGGCTTCAGGGAACGAGAAGGGCAAGGCCACCTCTCCGAACGCCGCGCTCGAGGTGGTAATGGCCAGATTGCTGATGGTAACGGTGTAGCTCTGGGCGGCGGAGGTGGTCGTGCCGACCGTCACCGTGACCGCAAACGTGGAGGAGCCGACGGTGGTGGGCGAACCGCTGATCAGGCCGGCAGCCGAGAGGCTCAACCCCGCAGGGAGGCTGCCGGACGCGAGCGTGAACGTGGGCGTGCCGCCGGGGCCGCCGCTATAAGCCAGCTGCTGGCTGTAAGCCACGCCGGTGTTGCCGCTCGGAAGCGTGCTGGTGGTGATGACCAGCGGCGCCACGCCGACGGTGAGCGTGAACGCCTTGCTGCCTTTGCCGGTGGCAGGGTCGGCGACCTGCACGGTGAAGCTGGAGGTGCCGCTCGTGGTCGCGGTGCCGCTCAACAAGCCGCCCGTCGAAAGCGTCAGGCCGGCAGGCAAGGTGCCGCTCGAGAGGGTGTACACATAGCCCGTGCCCGTACCGCCGCTCGAAGCCAGTTGCTGCGAGTACGGCGTGTTGACCGCGGCCGCCGGCAGTGGCGAGGGCGTCGTGATCGTGACAACCGAGATGACGGTGAGCGTGAAGGTCTGGCTGGTGGTGGTCGCCATGGTGGCCGCGTCGGTTGCCGAGACCGTAAACGTGTAGGTGCCGACCGCGGTGGGCGTCCCCGAAAGCACGCCCGTGGCCGCGCTGAAGCTGAGCCCCGCGGGCACAATGCCCGAGCTCACCTGATAGGTCAGCGGTCCGGAACCGCCCGCCGCGACCAGCGTTGCGCTGCTATAGGCGACGCCGACATTGCCCGCCGGAAGGCTGGCGGCAGTGCTGGTGAGTGCCGGGTTCAGGGTAATGTTGAAGGTGCCGGACTGGCCCGGGGACGTGACCGAAGCGACCGTGATGGTGGCGGTTGTCGACGCGGAAATCGTAGCGGGCGCGTAGTAGGTGTCGGTCTCTACGGTCGTCGCGCTGCCGGCCGTGCCGGGCAGGATGGCTATGCCCGCGAGTTGGCCCGGGCCGCTGGTCAGCGTCCAGGTCAGTCCGCCGTTCGTCGCATCGACCACCGACGCGCTCAGGGCGAGCGACTGGCCCGCGTCGAGAACCTGCGTCGTGGACGGCGTCAGCGTCAGCGTCACCTTCGTTGTGTTGCTGCTGCAACCGTTGAACAGCGCCGGCAGCAGCAGCAGGCAGGCGGCTGAGGTCCAGCGGGAAAAAGCATTGCGGTACGACTTGAGTCCGTCCATGATCGTGTTCTCCTGAGCTCGAAACGTTAGCGAGTGCTGACAAAGACTGCCGCCGTGAGCGCCGGAACCGAGGCGCTGCCGAGGGTGGCGTCGAAGGTAGAGGTAAGCATCTGGGGGTCTGCCGAGTGCGCCTGCACGGGGTGAAGCTCGAGCGGCTGCCCTTTCAGGCCGGGCGCGATCACCGTTTCCCGTCCCATGGTCGCATTGAAGACCACCAGGATGCGGCGGTACGGGCCGTACACGGCGTCCTCCGCCTCAAGCTCCATGGCGAGTACGCCGGGATGATCGGTGGGCACAAAGTGCAGATGTGCCTGCACCTCCGCCAGCGTGGCCATGCGGAACAGACCGGAGCTGTAGCGGATGCGAAGCAACTCCTGGAACGCGGAGGAAGCGAACCGAATCTCAGCCGCACCGGGCCGCAGGCTGGCCTTGGCGAGCAGCGGCCGCTCCGTCATCCACGCGTCTTCGCCGCTGGTGGGGATGGAAAGCCCAATGCCCCAGTTATTCTGCCGGCCTGTCCAGTCGATCTTGTTGAACCAGTCGCCAGAGTCGAAGGAGTCGCCATCCATGTCTTTGGACCGCAGCAGGTCGTCGCCCGCGACGAAGAACGGAATGCCCTGCGCCAGCGCGACGATGCTCATCGCAAACACCTGGCGGCGCGCCCGCATTGCGGCATCTTCACCGGGCGCAGCCTTAACTTGGATCGCGTCGAATAGGATCTGGTTATCGTGCGCGGACACATAGTTGATCGATTCCTGCGGGTTGGCCGTATATCCCGCGGGATGCCCGTTGTAGTCCAGCTGGCCGCCCGTTACGGACGAGCCGGCGGCATTGGTAAGCTGATAGTCGCGCAGATTGCCCGTCAGGCCGATGCGGATCAGGTCCTGCTGGTGCAGCAGCGTCTTGCGTTGATCGGCCTGCGAGGCGTTCGAGCCCGTGTAGCGAGAGGAGTCCGTCAGCAGCCCCGTGGCGAAGCCCTGCGGATGTAAGTCGCCGGTAACGGTTCCGCCGCGCACGCCGTCGCGCAGACGGTCGTTGAAGCTGCCGACCCCGGTCCCGAAGAGGTTGAGCTGCGTGGCGCTCAAGCCGAGCGCGTTGTGCATCATCTCGCCAAAGTCCCAGCCCTCCCCGTACACATAGATGCGCGACCCGTCGACGCCGTCCTTCGCCATCGTCAGGCCGTCGAGCGCCGCGCGCAACTGCTTCAGGTTATCGATGAAGGTGAAGCCCATCAGGTCGAAGCGGAAGCCGTCGATCTTGTAGTGCTTGGCGTTCCATATGATGGCGTCCTGCTGCAGCTTGCCCATCATGACGTGCTCGGTCGCCGTATCCGCGCAGCAGGTCGCGTGCAGCAGATTTCCGTCCGCATCCAGCCGGTTGTAGTAGGACGGCACCACCTTGTCCAGGACCGAGTTCGGTTCCTGGCCGAAACCGGCGGTGTGGTTGAACACGACGTCCTGGATGACGCGAAGGCCGGCGCTGTGCAGCGCCATCACCATCGCCCGGTACTCCCGCACGCGGTCCTCCGGGTTGACCGCGTAGGCACCCTCCGGCGTCAGGTAATGCAGCGGCGAGTAGCCCCAGTTGTACGCATCCACCTGCTTGATTGCCGTAACCGCGGCCTGCTGCTGGCCGCCATCGGGCGGGTACCGGCTCAGGTCGCCGGTCGTCTTCCAGGTGCGCTTGTCTTCATCGACCGCGCTGAAGTGGAACGTCGGCAGCAGGTGCACCGCCTTCAATCCCGCCTGCGAGAGCGCCGCGAGATGCTTCATCCCGTCGGAGTCGCGGTCCGTAAAGGCCAGGTACATGCCGCGATGCGCTGCCGGGACCGTCTCGTCGGCAACGCTGAAATCGCGCACGTGCAGCTCGTAGATGCTCAGGTCGTTGGGCCGCTCGAGCGTCGGTGACTGGCTCTGGTCCCAGCCCGCCGGCTTGGTCGATTCTGCATCCATGTCCAGCAGGCGGCTCTTGCTTCCGTTCAGCGCAATGTCGATCGAGTACGGGTCGGTGACGACGTTTTCGACGATCCCGAGCTTGATCGGCGCGTAGACCTTCTCGTCCAACAGGTAGTACTTCCCTTTCCAGCGCTCGTCCAGCACCGCCACCCAGACGCCGGCGTGCTCGTGCATCGGCACCACCTGCGCCGGCGTCTGCTGACCGGCGCTGTCGAACAGCTGCACGGCAAGCGACTGCGCGGTCGGCGCCCAGACCTTCACCTTCAGGGTCCCCTTCGCATCATCCGGGAAGTCGTCCCACGCGTCATCCTGACCGGCGGCCTTGCGCACCACCACGCCCAGCCTGCCCGGGTAGGCGTACAGATCGTCCAGCACTCCGGCCGTCTGAATGCCGGTGAAGTAGGCCAGCGAGCCGTTCGGCTTTTGCACGGAGACGGCCATTTGCCCCTTGAGCAAGAGGTGTTCGACCGTTTCGGTCATCCCGGCCGGCAGCGTCAGGACCGTGTAGCCGTGGGCGAGCTGCGGAAAGCGCTTCACCTGCCCCTCGCTGAGCGTGCCGCCCGCATGCAGCGCGACCGAATACTTGCCGGTAAGACTCGTCTTGGACGCCCCGATGTGCGCCGCGGGATCGCTGTAGATCTTGTAGGTGCCCTCCGCAACCGCCTGTGCGGCAGGGATAAGGATCGTGCTGCGATCGATCCAGAACGCCTGCGATTGCAGCGCGCTCTGCGTCGGGTTCGCATCCTGAGCCATGCAGGGCGCGGGCAGGCCGGCAGCCGTGCATGCAAGCAGGAGCAACGCAGTCAGGTTGAAACGAAAAGGCATACTTTCTCCAGCAAGGGTAAGACCAACGGTACGTTCAGAAGCTGCAATTACAGGTGCGAGCCGCGCTTGGACTTATCGCAGAACGAGCTCCAATCCCTTGGCGTTCTCCGGCACGTCGACCTGAACGAACGGTCCATTCTGCTGCAGGGCGAAGCGTCGCCGACCGATCTCGGCGGTCTTTGCCGTGGCCGTCCAGCCGTAAATCTCTAAATGCAACGCAGTCCACCAGGGCCGGTAGCTGCCCTCCCG
>CAXTFS010000001.1:15611-17053 GCA_964243395.1 uncultured Acidobacteriaceae bacterium
CCGCGCGCATAGACCGGCAGCTCCTTCACCGTGGGAGTGATCATGAGAGGCTTCTGTTTGGCCAGGTTGTCGCGCTGCTCCAGGTCCTGGCTGCCGGTCTGCCGGCTCTGCACAAAGCGCTCGCCCGTCCAGTAGTCGTACCAGGTGCCGGGCGGCAGATGCACCTCGTAGGGCGCGACCTCTTCCGGCGACGGATTGGGCGCGACCAGCAGGCTCGGCCCGAACAGAAACTCGCCCGGCGCGTCCCCGTCGAGCGGATGGCCGTCGCGGGTGGCCGCGGGAAACTCAAGAAACAGCGGCCGCACGATCGGCATGCCGTTCCGTGAGGTCTCCTCCGCCAGGGTATACAGGTACGGTAGCAGACGGTAGCGCTCCTCGATAAAGTGCCGCCGCACAGCTTCCTGCTCGGGACCGTCGGCCCACGGCTCGTGATCGCGCGAGCCCTTCACGGCGTGGTCGCGGTCGATCGGCTGGAAGGCTGCAAGCTCTAGCCACTTGGTTAGCAGGTCCGGCGGGGGCGACCCGGCAAACCCACCCACATCCGCGCCGGATAGTGAAAATCCGCTCAGGCCCAGGTTCAACAGCTGCGGCGTCGTCATCCGCAGGTGGTTCCAGGTGGACGAATTGTCGCCCGTCCACGTAGCCGCATAGCGCTGCGTGCCGGCATAGGCGGCGCGCGTCAATACAAACGGACGCTCGTTCGGCTTCAGCGCGAGCACCCCGTCGTAGGTCGCGCGCGCGTTTTCCATGCCAAAGACGTTGTGGATCTCGAGATGCGAGGCCGTCCGCTTCAGAAAACCGGGCTCATCGATCCGGTGCTGCACGTCGTCCGGCATGGTCTTGGTCGGGTAAGTGAACACCGCCGGCTCGTTCATATCGTTCCAGAAGCCCGCCACGCCATCAGCCACGAACTGCTTGTACAGCGTGCCCCACCACGCGCGCGATTGCTGCTGCGTGAAGTCCGGAAACACCGAGGCACCCGGCCAGACCTCTCCCACGTACGTACTTCCATCCGGCTTCTTGACAAAATGATCGCCCGCAAGCCCGGAATCGTACGGCGCGTACCCCTGACCGGGCTGCGCCGCGATGTGCAGATCCGTGATGGCGACCAGGTGAAACTGCTGCGCCGCGAGATCCTTCACCATCGCTGTAAAGTTCGGGAAGGTCTGGTTGTTGATCGTGAATGGGCGGTTCTTGAACTGGTAGTCGATGTCGATGTAGAGCGCATCCGCCGGGATATGGTCGGTACGCAGGCGGGTCGCGACCTCTTCGAGCCGCGTCGCCGTCTCGTAGCTGTAGCGCGACTGCTGGAAGCCCAGCGACCAGAGCGGCGGGAGCGGCGTCGGCCCGGTCAGCCAGGCATATTTTTCTACCACTTGCTTCGGATCCGGGCCAAACAGCAGGTAGTAGTCGAGCGGCCCGGCCGGCGCGCCGAACGAGTA
>CAXTFS010000001.1:17153-20494 GCA_964243395.1 uncultured Acidobacteriaceae bacterium
GTCTTGAAGCCATCCGCCAGCGGGGTCACGCGCAGGCTGGCTTGCCGCGCAGCCGGCAGCACCGCCCAGGACGCATCCTCCGGCAGTTCCCCCGAAGCGACCTCGCGGACCCGCAGCACCCCATCGCGCAGGGCGGTGATCTGCAGCGTCGCCTTGCCCTGCGCGGCCTGCACTCCGTTGGGCAGCGCACGCAGCGTCATGGGCGTTTGCGCGACAGCCGAGCCAGTCAGCAGAGCGCAGAGAATCAGGGGACCAGCGGTGAACATAGTGCGAGAAAAGCGACTCTGCGCGCGTGTCTGCAATAGTTTGTGGCTGGTCTCTTCATGACTTCTTTGTGAACCAGGAATATGCTTAGAATGAGTTACTTGGCACGATGCGCCCGCCCGGTGGAAGCAGCCTGGTTGCTAACGCAGCGGCAGGTTCATCGTATAAAGATTGCCGCTCGACGCCTCGGCGCGCACCAGAGGAACGTCTTCCGGGGACAGGCCGGCGAAGAAATAGTGGTTTGCGTTTCCGGTGGAGAAGTTCTTCAGGCTCACCACTTCCACCGCGTGGCCGTCTGGAACACCGATGCGGAAGATCGGTTCGGTATCGGCCATGTACGCGTGGATGAACAACGACTTGCTATCCGACGACCAGACCGGGTCCGCCGCAGAAGTCGTCATCAGCAGCCGCCAGCTCTTCGCCGCCACGTCGTACAGCATCACCTTTTGCTGGTCGAGCGTCAGGGCGGCAATGTAGAGCCCGTCCGGCGACCAGCGCGGGCTGAACAGGCCCTCGGAATGTGCGATCGGGCTGATCTGCCCCGTCGCAAGGTCGACGATCTTGAGCGGCCGCGAAGTATTCTCCTGGCCCATCAAGTCGGGCAGTCGCCCATAGACCAGGTGCCGCCCATCCGGCGCGTAGGAAGGATCCCCCACCTCGCGACCCTGGTCCTTGAACGTCTCCGGGCTGCCTCCGCTCGCGCTGATGGTGTAGATCTGCCAGCTCTGGCCGGGGTTCCGGGCCATCAGGGCAAGGTGACTCCCGTCCGGCGACCAGGTCGCGAGAAACACTCGCATCGACTCCGGCGTCAGGCGAACACTGTCGCTTCCGTCTGCGTGCGCACGCCACAGGTGCCCCTGCGCATTGGTCCAGACCACCCACTCTCCATCCCGGGAAAAGCTGACCCGGCTGGCCTGCGACAGGAATCCGGGCAGTTCCACGAACTTCTGGCTGCCCGCGTCGAACCGCTCCAGCCGCGTGCGCAGATCGTGACCGACAAAGAAGATGCGGTCGTTTCTGCGGCTCACCGCCGGCGCCTCATAGCTCAGCGGGCCGTTCGTCACCTGGCGCGCGTTGGCCGTGGAGTTGCCGGTAAAGCGCCACAAATCGGTGTTGCCGTCCTGCGTGGCCTGGAAAAGAAAGGACTTATTGTCTGCCGTCCAGGTACCGCAGCACTCGTCCGAAAGCGCCGAGCCCTCGCGGATCGGCTTCGGCTTGCGGTCGGCCATCCCGACCTGCCATAGCGATGACCCATGCGTCACCGGATCGATCAAGGTGAAGCGCAGCAGCTTTCCATCCGGCGACCAGCGCAGCCAGAACGCCCGCCCCGGCACCGTGGCAAACGTCTCCGTGCGCCCGGTCTCGAGCGAGATCGTGCTCAGTTGATTGCCCGACGTGTACAAAATATCGCGGCCGTCGGGCATCCAGGTCGCATCGAGAACCATCAGGCTTGAGACGCGGAACGCCGAGCCGCCATCAACCGGCACAATCCAGAGCGGCTGCTCGGACGCCGCAGCGGAGTGGCTGCGCACCAGCAATCTTGAGCCATCGGGCGACAGATCGCTGATCTCCGGGATCGCGATATCGCTCGGCAGCGGCAGGGTCCGGCGCTGGCCGGTTGCGGTCGAGATCTGCGAAAGCACAATGCGCCCGCCCTCCACCGTCGAGGTGAAGATACGGGTATCGTCGGACGCGGAGGCTGGCAACGTCTCGATCGACGGATCGCCGGGAGAGTAGATCTCGCCTTCCTGGGTAATCTGCGAGATCCGCGGGATGGGCTCGGGAGCACGGCGACTCAGCCATCCCTGCATCGCCAGCCCGCACAGTGCAAGGCCCGCCACAAACGCGAGCGCAAGCATGATGTACAGCCGCTGAGGTCTGACCGCGGTTGGTGCTGGCGCGGCGAGCTCTTCGATAACAGCAGTCTGAAGCGCCAGCGGCTGGGGCGCAGCTTCGACTATGACCGGCGCGGCAATGGTCTTGACCGGCGGCTCGACAACGCCTACGGGTGCGATAAAACGGTATCCTCTGCGCGAAAGCGTCTCGATGAACCGGGGATTCTCCGCGGAGTCGCCAAGAGCCTCCCGAACCTTCTTGATCGCGCCGCCGAGCGAGTGCTCGAAGTCGACGCTGACATCCGCGCCCCAGACGCGGAGCTGGATCTCTTCTCGCGAGACCACCTCTCCCGCGTTTTCGAGCAGCACAATCAGCACCTTGAACGGCTGCATCTGCAGCTTGACGCGGTAGCCTGCCTTCCACAGTTCGCCGGATTTCAGGTCCGCCTCAAACAGGCCAAACGTAAGTCTGGTGGAGCCAGCGAGACTGGGGTTCGTGTAAATCATCCGACCCGGAGGATATCACAAGCGCCCGGCTTTGGTCGCGTAAGAGGATCATGCCAAACCTCCAAAGTGAACAAAGCAGGACGTTTACGAGGTCAGAGAGAAACTATGGAAAGAGGGCGCGTTTCTTATTGCCAAGTGTTGTCTGCAAGCCGGATAGTCCTCAGCGCTGTGGAAAGTGCCTGCGGGCTGGCGCGAACTGACTTCCCCTGGCAAGACTTGCATGCATGCTGCCGGTTCTTGCCCTCCACCCTGAAGCACCCAAAGGATTATGGCCATGATGCAAGGCAAGAAAGTCGTATCTATATTACTGTTCTGTCTCGGACTGGCCTGCGCGCCCTTCCAGGCTGGGGCCTCCATCAACGCCAGCGGTCTGGGCGCGACCTACACCGGTACCAACCAGGTAACATTCAAGGTCTATTCCGCACACGCTACCCAGATGGCGGTCTACATCTACACCACGGCGTACGGCGCGGCGGAGGTCTCGTCCACCTTCCTGACCCAGCAGGGCAGCGGTGTCTGGTCGGCGGTCGTCACGGTTCCCTCCGGCACCACCTACTACGGTTACCGCGCCTGGGGTCCCAACTGGACGTACAGCTCCAGTTGGACCAAGGGCAGTGCGACCGGCTTCATCTCGGACGTCGACAGTGCGGGCAACCGCTTCAACCCCAACAAGCTGCTCGTCGACCCGTACACGCTGGAACTCAGCCAGGACCTGCAGAATCCCTCAAATCCGAC
>CAXTFS010000001.1:20594-38263 GCA_964243395.1 uncultured Acidobacteriaceae bacterium
TGATGGCGCTCGGCATCACGGCCATTGAATTTCTCCCGACCGCCGAGTCGCAGAACGATGCCAACGATGTGACCGCAAACTCCGATGCCAACCAGGCTTACTGGGGTTACGGGACAGAGGCGTTCTTCGCGCCGGACCGCCACTACTCCTCCGACAAAAGCGCCGGTGGCCCCACCAAAGAGTTTCAGGCGATGGTCGCGGCCTTCCATGCCAACCACATTAAGGTCTACATCGATGTCGTCTACAACCACACGGCCGAATACGGCTTGTGGGGCAGCTCTGACCCCACCACCACCACCCTTATGAGCTGGCGTGGCCTGGATAACGCCACCTACTACGAGCTTGGACCCGGCTCAGGCACCGCCAACGCCGGCTTCTACGACAACAGCGGGACCGGTGCCAACTACAATACCTACAACCCCATCGCGCAGAACCTGATCGTCGACTCGCTCAGCTACTGGATCAACACCATGGGCGTGGACGGCTTCCGCTTCGACCTGGCCGCGGTGCTGGGCAACGCCTGCGTGAACGCGTCCTACAGCAGCTCGGCCCCCAACTGCCCCAACGGCGGCTTTCTCTTCGACGCCGCGGACGGCAACGTTGCCATCAAGCGCATTCTGAAGGAGTTTACCGTGCGTCCCGCGGGCGGCGGCACCGGGATCGACCTCTTTGCGGAGCCCTGGGCCGCAAGCGGCACGAACAACTATCAGCTGGGAAACTTTCCCGTGGGCTGGTCGGACTGGAACGGCAAGTTTCGCGATGGTTTGCGCCAGATTCAAAACCAGCTCGGACAGTCTTCCACGCCCGTGCTGACCACGGAGGCGCAGTTCTACAGCGGCTCGCCACAGATCTTTCAGGCCGGCGGACGCCAGCCCTGGAACTCCACCAACCTGATGGACGTGCACGACGGCATGACCTTGAACGACGTCTACACCTGCAATCAGGCGAACGACTCGCAGGGCTGGCCATACGGTCCGTCGCCCGCGAACCCGAACGCAGACTACAGCCTGGACCAGAGTGGCGGGCCGGCCGAACGGCAGGGCGCGCGCACCGGTATGGCCTTCGAGATGCTCTCTGCCGGCACACCGCTGATGCAGGGCGGCGACGAGATGCTGCGCAACGTGGCGTGCAACAACAACTCCTACAACCTCGATTCGCCCGGGAACTGGATCAACTACTCGCTCAGCTCCGACCAGACCAACTTCAACACCTTCGCCTCGCGGCTGATCGCCTTTCGCCGGGCGCACAGCGGTCTGCGCCCCGCCACCTGGTACACCAGCAGCCAGATGACGGTGTACGACACCTCCGCCAACGTCGCCACCAGCGCATACCTGAGCAACGCGAGCAACCATGCGCTAGGCTATGTCATTAACGGATCCACCCTGGGCGACGCGAACTCGATCTACATCGCGCACAATGGCTGGTCGGGCGGATTGAACTTTACCCTGCCCGCGCCGCCCACCGGCACCAACTGGTACAAGGTGGCGGACACCTGCGTGGATACAGGATCCAGCTTTGCCACGCCGGGGAACGAAACCCTGCTGGGCGGCGCCGGCACGGTCGTCTCCGGGCAGTGTGGGCGCTCGGTGCTGCTGTTGATCTCGAAATGAAGCGGCCGCGCTTGTGTCGGTTCCACAAGCGCGGACGCCCTCTCCCATCAGTCTGGATCATAAATAGCCGCAGGTATAACATTCTGAAGGACTTATCTGAGTATAAGTAAATAGACCAAAGAGGATAGCCGGTACATTGCTATCAGGGAAACAATGACCGGATATTCCGGGACATAACAGTAGCACTCGTTTGTTGCAGGTTGCAGTAGCGCGCCGGAGGAAATGTGAAGAAGAAGCAAGGTGGATTTAGAAAGGCAGCGACGCGGTCTTTTGCGTTGCTGTGCTGTGGAATGCTGGTATTACCCCTCGCCGCGCAGAGCGACGCAGGGTCCGTCGTGGGAACGGCGACCGACAAGACGGGCGCGCTGGTTGCAAACGCCACCGTCACCTTGACCAACAAGGACACCGGCCAGACCAGGACCGTGCAGGCCAACGCCAAGGGTGAGTTCAGCTTCGACGTGGTGCAGCGGGGACAGTACACGGCGCACATTGAAGCCAACGGCTTCCAATCGCAGGACCAGGCGTTCGAGCTGCGCGTGTCGCAGACCCAGAAGCTGGCGTTCTCTCTGGCGACCGGCCAGGTAAGCCAAACCGTCGAGGTGACGGATTCGGCCCCCATCGTCGACGTGTCCACCTCCTCGACCGGACTGGTGGTCGAAAGTGAGCAGATGACGAACCTGCCGCTCAACGGCCGCAACTTCACCCAGCTCGCGTTGCTGACCCCGGGCGTCACCCGCGGCTCCTATAACAGTGCGGCCAGCGGCAGCGGCGGCGGCGCGGAGACCTTCCGCTACGGCGAGACCGGCGGCGGCGCACTCTCCACCAACGGACTGCGCCAGCAAGCAAACAACTTCGAGCTCGACGGCCTGGACAACAACGAGCTGCTGGTCGGCACCATCGTCTTCTTCCCGCCGGTCGAAGCCACGCAGGAGTTCCGGATCAGCACTACGCTCTCGAGCGCGGCCTTTGGTGGTGCCGGTGGCGCGGTCATCCAGAGCTCCATCAAATCCGGCACCAACAACATTCATGGCTCGGCCTTCTTCTTCGATCGCGACCAGATCTTCGACGCCAACCCGATCTATCAGTTCACCACCCCGACCACGCTGAAAAACCCGACCTTCCACCGGACTCAGTTCGGTGGAACGCTGGGCGGTCCAATCCGCTTCGGTAGCTTTCTGCGCGACAAGCTCTTCCTCTTTGGCGATTACCAGGGTCTGCGCCAGGAACAGCCTCAGGGGCAGTTCCTGACCTCCGTTCCATCGGCGCTCGAGCGCACGGGAGACTTCTCCGAGCTGCTCTCCGCCTCGAACGGCCTGACGACGAACGGCGTCAACACCTTCTACGTCCCCGCCTGCAATGGAAACCCACCCTCGGCACCCAACGGCACCATTTTCAATCCCGTAACCTGCAAGCCGTTTGCCTTTGGGGGCAAGGCCAACGTCATCGATCCATCGATGATCAGCCAGGCCGGCCTGCACTATTTGCAGGCGTTTCCGCTACCCAACCACATCACGAACGGCAGCATCCTCTTCAATAATTACCAGTCCATTCCAGAGCAGGTTCAGCGTTACGACGACTTCGACGTCCGCCTCGACGCCAACATCACGTCGAAGGACACTTTGTTCGCCCGCTACAGCTACGGACAGGACATTCTGATTATCGCCAGTGCGCTCCCCAACCTGCCCGCTGGCTTCGGTGCCGGCTACAATCCGACCCACCCGCGCGGCATCGCGACCGGCTACACGCATATCTTCTCGCCGCACGTGATCAACGAGGCGCGTTATGGTTTTACGCGACCCTTTTACGGCTACACCAACCCCTTCAACAACATTCCTCTCGGCACCCAGCTTGGCATCCCGGATTCGAACCGGTCCCCGCTCGAGGGCGGCCTGCCTCAGATCAGCGGTGGCTTCACCAGCACGGGTGACTCCGGCCTCTACCAGGTGCCGCAACAGACCCAGCAGATTGTCGATAACCTGACCTGGAGCAAGGGTGCGCACACTCTCCAATTCGGCACCAACATCTTGTTCCATCAGGTTAAGTACTTCCAGATCCCCTGCGCCAAAGGCTGTTTCGACTTCGAAAACGACTTTACCGGGTACGCCGGCGCGGATCTGCTGGCAGGGTTCGCCCACACCTATAACGTCGGGATCGGCGTGCCGCAGGGGTTCATCAACACGCGCAATATGAGCCTCGGCTTTTTCGCCCAGGACGACTGGAAGGCGACCAAGCGACTCACCCTCAACCTGGGGCTCCGCTACGAAATCTTCACCTACCCGCACGAGGCGAACAATAACCTTTCGAACTTCGACCTCAAGACCCAGACCCTGCTTGAAGCCGGAAAAAACGGCAACTCCCGCACCTTGGTCAACAACAATTACAACAACTTCGGCCCGCGCGTCGGCTTCGCCTATGACCTCAGGGGGAACGGTTCCTCGTCGCTTCGCGGCGGCTTCGGCGTCTATTACTTCCAGGAGCGCGGCGGCGGCGGCAATTCGCTGTTCAGCAACCCGGACTTCAACGGCACCACCACCGCTACCGACTATAACGGAGCACGCATCACTCTCTCCGGGATGACGCCCATCTGCCCACCCAACACGCCCTCTACCCCAACATGCAACACCGCCCCCGTCCCGCCGTACCTGTATAACAACAACGCCGGCGTGGCGACGGGATCCCTTCCCGTGCCGGCGTTCGGCAGCGTCATCAATCCTGCAAATCCGGCTGGCGCAAGCGTCATCTCGCAGGACCCGCACTCGCCCACGTCGATCGTGCAGGAGTACAACCTGCAGTTCGAGCAGCGGTTGGACCGCTCCACCTCCTTCACCGTGGCCTATGTCGGCACCAACTCCGACAATCTGCTCACCTCCTTCAACCTGAACACGCAGCAACTGAATGCCAACTACAGCCCGACCGGAGCCTACCCGAACCTCAATACGATCAACCGGCTCGTCAACGCTGGTGTCGGCAACGACAACGCCCTGCAGGTGCAGTTGCACCGCACGCTGGATAGAGGGGTTGAGCTGACGGCGGCCTATACCTGGGCCAAGGCGCTCGACGACTCCAACGGTGCTTTCTTTTCCGGAGCCAACAGCGCCGGCAACCGCATCGAGGTTACGAACGGGGTGCCCAACCTGAACGGCTACCTGGGCAACTATGGCAATTCGGACCAGGATATCCGGCACTCCTTCTCGTTTAGTGCGCTTGCGGATATTCCTTATGGCCATGGCCGCCTCTACGGCCGCAGCATCTCGCGTACGATGAACGAGTTGCTCGGCGGCTACCAGCTCAACACCATCGTTACGCTCGAGTCGGGTTCGCCCTTCGACGTCACCTCGGGTGAAGGCACGACGCCCAGCGGACTGACCACCTACGCCGTCCCCAATGAGCGTGCGGACCGCGTCGGTACAGGCAGCATTCGCTATCCGAAGAAGCTGACCGAGTGGTTCGACTACACGCAGTTCACCCCGCCACCCGCGCTCTACACCCCTACGAGCTCTACTTACCCTGTCTTCACCCGCCAGGGCACACTCAGCCGCAACGCGGTCTTCGGTCCGTCGTACCGCACCATGGATCTGGCTCTGTTCAAATATGTGGACTTCCCGGAAAAGATCACGGGCCAGTTTCGAGTCCAGGTCTACAATTTGACGAACACTCCGCAGTTCCAAAACCCGAATGGCGAGGTCGATCCCGACCACAACCTGCCCCAGGCCGGCATCGACAACGGCGTTGCCTCGCAGATCAATGGAACGCGGCTGCACAGCGAGCGCCAGATCGAACTCGCCTTCCGCCTCTTCTTCTAAACCGCCGCACCGAGCATAGTATGGCAGTACAATTTACCCCCAGGAGTTAACATGACGAAGTTATCCAGATCCCGCAACACTGTTCCCGCTGCCATGCTTACCGGTGCCGCACTCACCCTGTCGCTCACCGGTTGCGCCGGCGTCGGTACCACGACCGCCAGCGCCCCCGTCCTGCAGACGCTGCACCTGACCGGCTCCATGCACGGTGGGCAGCAGCCGGTCTCGGGCGCCAACGTATACCTGTATACCGTAGGCGGCACCGCGAACGGCTCCGCGTCGGTCTCGCTCCTCACCGGTGCCGGCACCCTGACCGATACCTCCGGCAACGGGTACGTGAACACCAACGCCCAGGGTCAGTTCAGCATCACCGGCGACTACACCTGTCCTTCCGGCAACACCGGCGTGCAAACCTACCTGCTTGGCACCGGCGGTAATCCGGGTCTGGCTGCCGGCACATCCAACTCCGCGCTAACGTTGATGGCAGCTCTCGGGCCTTGCTCCGGCCTATCCGCCAGCACATTTATCGCCGTCAATGAGGTCTCGACCGCCGCCGCAGTCTTCAGTCTGCAGCAGTTCATGGTAGACGCAACCCATGTCGGCGCCTCCACCAACGCCAACATTACCAACCAGAACGCGCTGCCCAACGCCTTTGCCACCGTCGCCAACCTGGTCGACCTGCCCAGCGGCAATGCCCTGGCCACGCCGGCCACGGGCACCGGGGTCTCTCCGCAGGCCACGCTCGATACACTTGGCAACATCATCGCGCCGTGCGTCAACTCTGCAGGCCCTACCAGCTCGGCTTGCGCGGGGCTGTTTGCCGCGGTCACGCCCAGCGGCCAGACGGCACCTACGAACGCCGTCGGCGCCCTGCTCCTGATCGCGCAGAATCCCGGTTACAACGTTCCGACTATCTACTCGCAGAGCACCGCCGCGGCTCCCTTCCAGCCTGCTCTTACCACCGCCCCCAATGACTTTACCCTCGCCATCGCGCACACCGGCGGCGGGCTTACCTATCCTGGAGCGCTCGCCATTGATAACGTCGGCAACGTCTTCACCACCAACTGCCCCACCTGCAACGGCCAGGCCTCCGGCGACTCCATCGTCGGCTTTTCGGCTGCCGGCGCAGTCCTCACCGGAGCCGGTGGCTTCACCAACAGCATCCACAAACCGACCTCGCTCGCGTTCGACAAGTACAGCGGCCTCTGGGTGACGAACCTCGCCAGCGGCTCGACTGGTAACGAAGTCACCAAGATCGACGAGTCCGGCAACGTCGAGTACTCGCCCACCTTCCCCGTCGCCTTTGCCGGCACGCCCGGCGGCATCGCCGTCGATGCCGGCACCGACGCATGGGTCTCGAACAACACCGGCGGCACGCTGGTGCAGATCGAGTACGACGGCAGGATCCTCCAGACGGCCTCCCCCGCTGGCCTGGTCGCGCCCACTGGCGTCGCCATCGACGGCCTGGGCTTCATCTACGCTGCCGGCACCGGCTCGTCCAACATCGTCAAGATCGGCAACAACGGTGCCACCTTCTCTCCCGCGGGCGGCTACACTGGCGGCGGCATCGCCTCGCCGCTCAACCTGGCCATCGATCAGGCAGACAATGCCTGGACGGTCGACGGCTCCGCAACCCAGGCCATCAGCGAGATCTCTGCCTATGACGGCTCCGTGCCCCACGCCTCGCCATTCGCCGGCGTGACCCGGGCCAGCTATGTCACCATTGACGGCAACGGCTCCGCCTGGATCGGTAACACGCGCAAGACTGGCACCAGCACCACGCCGGATAACCTCCTCCACCTCGTGATCGGCGGGGCGAGCGCCACGCCCTCGGACGGCATCCAGAGCAGCACCCTCTCCGGTCCCACCGCCACCGCCGTCGATCCTTCCGGAAACCTCTGGGTCAGCAACTCCACCGGCGCAAGCCTCACGGAGTTCGTCGGCGTGGCCTCCCCGGTCGTCACCGAGTTCCAGACCGCGGAGGGCTACAACACGCTCGCCGGCAAAAACTACCTCCTGAACCCGGGCTTTGAAGCCGCCCCGCCCGCAACCGCAACGGTCGGCGGCAACCAGATTCCCGGCTGGTCTCTCGCTCCGGGCTCCACGCCAGCCGGCACCGCGTACACCGAATCGGGTAACTTCGCCGGTGCCAACAAGTACACCAACTACAACAACGTAGCGTATTCCACCTCGCTCACCCAGACCATGACTGTGCCCAACGGCTCTTACCTCGTCACCTGCTTCGCGTCGGGTTCTTCGCTCAGCTCGACCGAAACGGCCGCCATGACGGTCAGCGGCTATGGCGCCGCCGGCGCGACCACCAGCAACCCGCTCACCAACCTGGGTGGCAACTTCACCTCCTTCACCCTCACCGGCATCCCGGTCACGACGGGAACCATCACTCTCAGCCTGAACCGCGCCTCCACCACCGGCAACTCCTACATCGGCTGGGATAACTGCTCGGTCAACCAGCAGTAACACCTAACTCGATATGAACCAAAGCGGTGCGTTGCCCCCAAGGCAGCGCACCGCTCTTTTCCTCTCCACAGACCCCAAGGTGTATGCGTGAACCTCCTCAAAGTAGTGTTGGCTGCCGGCGTTCTCCCCGTTTTCCTTTTGTCTCTCGGCTGCGGCGGCAATAACATGAGCGTTTCCAGCCTTCCGGTTCAGCCTCTCGCGGCACCCGCCAATCTGGCCTCCGGCACCATCACGACAAGCACCATCGCGCTTACCTGGACCGGCACCGCCTCCGCCGCAGGCTACAACGTGCTGCGTGGCGGCAGCAAGATTGGCACGACCGCCAGCACCGCGTACACCGATACCGGTCTGACCGCGGCCACCCCCTACTCCTACGCGGTCTCCGCCTACTACGCCTCCGGTAACACCTCCGCGAACAGCGCTACGCTCGTCGTAAGCACGCTTCCCGCGGCCGCACCCACCACCCCGACCGGCTTTTCAGCGACAGAATCCAGTGCCTACTGCACGGTCATGCTGGCCTGGAACCCCGTCGCCGGTGCCGCCGCCTACCAGATTTTGCGCAACGGCACCGCGCTCGCCACCACCACCAACGCAACCTACAACGACACCACCGCCGCGCCTTCCACCACCTACGCCTACGCAGTCACATCGCTAGACGCAAGCGGCAACGCATCTGTCCCCACGACGGCCGTCTCGGTAAGTACCGGCACCTGCAACGCTGCGCCGGCCTTCCGCCTCGGCGTGATCTACACGCCCAATCAGTCGACCTTCTCAATCTGGTCGCCCGACACCGCCAACGTCCAGCTGAACCTGAACGGCGCCCTCTACCCGATGCTCCCCATCGCCAGTCTCAACGGCTACACCGGCGTGTACTCCGTCGTCGTCTCGGGCGACCACAATCTGCAAACCTATAATTTTCAGGTCAATGGCCTGACCTCTCGCGACCCCTACGGCGTCATGGTGCAGCCCGGCACGAACAACAACGTGGTCCTCGACCCCACGCTCGCCGCCCTGCCCGGCGGCTTCACCCCCACGCCGCCGCTCGTCAACCGTGTCGACTCCGTCCTCTACGAAACCCACGTCCGCGACTTTACGGAAGACGCAAGCTCCGGCCTGCCCGTCGTCTCGCGCGGCACCTTTGCCGGCATGACTACCGCCGGTACCACCGTCAACGCTGTCCCCGGCGCACCCTCCACGGGCATCGACCACCTGGTCGACATGGGCGTCACCCACATCCAGATCATGCCCGTGTTCGACTTCAACAGCTGCAATCCAACCCTGGTCGCGGCCAACCCCGCGTGCTACAACTGGGGATACGACCCGGTCAACTTCAGCATCCCCGAAGAACGCTACTCCCAGACCCCGAACGACCCGGTCAATCGCATCCGCGAGTTCAAAGCCATGATCGACGGCTTCCACAAACGCGGCATCCGCGTCGTGCTGGACGTCGTCTACAACCACACCGCGGACCAGACCGTGCTCGGCAACATCACCTCGAAATACTACCTCGCGACGGACCTGACCGGCACCGGCAACACGCTCGACGGCTCGCAGCCCATGGTCGCCCGCATGATCCAGGACTCGCTCGACTACTGGGTCTCGCAATATAACGTGGATGGCTTCCGCTTCGACCTGCTCGGCGTCTTTCCGCTGGCTACCGTCCAGGGCTGGGGCACCTACCTCAACACTACCTATCCCAGCCGCAACCTTCTCCTCTACGGCGAGCCCTTCGTCGGCGTCGCGAGCGACCCGGCTTACCGCAGCCAGTTCGGGCTCAGCGGCCTCGGCACCATCGCCGCGACCCACTTCGGTGCCTTCAACATCGCCTATCGCGGAGCCATCAAAAACACCAACGATAACGGCGGCGGCACGACCGGCTTCATCTTCAATCAGGGCACCTCCGATAGCCTCTTCGGCCCCTATGTCGCCGGCAACTACTTCGCGGGCACCACGCTCGGTCTCGGCGCGATCTCGGAAGGCGTGGTCGCCTCGCCGCTGGTGAGCCTGCCGCCCATGCTGCTCTCCACGCAGTTCCCCGCCAGCTTTACCGCCGCGCCGGAGCAAAGCATCAACTACACCGACGTCCACGACAACCTGTGCCTGGCGGACAAGGTTGCGGCCTGGGCCGCGGCCAACGGGCAGAGCACCAACGCCGCGCTGCAGACCCAGCTTCAGCAATACGCCTTGAGCATCATCCTCACCTCGCAAGGCGTCCCCTTCCTGTACGGCGGCAGCGAGTTCCAACGCACCAAGCAGGGCAACGCCAACAGCTATATGGCCCCCGACAGCGTGAACGACTTCAACTGGACCTTCCTCCAGACCAACGCCGCCACCTATAACTACGTCAAGGGCCTGATCGCCCTGCGCAAGGCCCACCCGGCCTTCCGTTTTGCCACCGCTGCGGGCATCGCAACCTCCGTGCAGGCGGACCAACGCAGCGCCTCGCTCGTCTACACGTACATCAACGCCGGCGCGAACGCCGACACGTGGAAGGCCGCACTCGTCATCTACAACTCCGGCCCCCAGCAATCGATCGCGCTGCCCGCAGGAAACTGGACGGTAGACGCCACTGCCTCGTCCATCCCGGTCGTCCCCTTGACGGTCACTGGCAGCGTCCTCGCGGCGGGTACCTCCATCACCGTGCTCCACCAATAGTCTCGGAAGCTCGCAGCGGGTGCCGCTTGAGGGTCCTGTAGGGTGCCTTCGCCTCTAGGGAATCTCTGATGATGTACTTGGGTGGAAGCGTGGGACTTTCGTCCCACGAACAAGCTCAGTAGAATGAGGGACTTTAGCCCGGGCGCTCTAAAGGGAAGCTGATGGAAGACTTGATTAGACCCTCTCTGGAGCGGTTTGCCTATAGCTGTAGTACCGCACCAAGAGCAGATCCCGACGGGATGAAACAAACAGAGAGGTTAGCCTTGTTTTCACCCCGTAGGGATCTGCTTTAGCCTGAAGTCGCACTACAGCCATAAGAGAACCGCTCCAAGGTCCGCAGCAAGCACTCCTGAATCTCTTCAGGAGTGAGTAGAATGCAAGAACGAGGGAGCAACAATGGCATCGCACGTTGGAACCACCAGAAGCACCGCGGGATTCGGCTCGCCCACCGAGACAGACACGCGCGCCATGACCGTCGCCACCGCCCTCTTCTTCATGGTCGGCTTCCTCACCTGTCTGAATGACGTCATCATTCCCCATCTCAAGAGCATCTTCGAGCTGAGCTACGCCGAAGCCATGCTGGTCCAGTTCGCCTTCTTCTCGTCCTACTTCGTCTTCAGCTACCCCGGCGGCCGTCTGGTCGACTGGCTCGGCTACAAGAAAACGATGGTCGCCGGATTGGTCATCATGGCGGTGGGCGCGCTCGGCTTTATCCCCGCGGCCAACCTTGCGGCGTTCCCCGTCTTCCTGACCGCGCTCGTCGTTCTGGCCGCCGGTATGACCACCGTTCAAGTGGCGGTCAATCCGTACGTTACCGTGATCGGCCCCGCGCCGACCGCCTCCAGCCGCCTGAATCTGGCGCAGGCCTTCAACTCGGTCGGCACCTTTATCGCTCCGTTCCTCGGCTCGTTGTTGATCCTGAAGGGCGCCAAGCCCATCGCTCCGGAGCGGCTGCGCAGCATGTCCGAGGTCGCGCGCCAGGCCTACCGCACGGTCGAGGCCTCCTCCGTGCGCCTGCCCTACCTCGGCATGGCGCTGGTCTTGTTGTCGCTCGCGACGGCGCTCGCCCTCATCAAGCTCAAGCCCCGCGACTCGCAGCTGGACGTGACCCAGGACTTCCGCCCCGGCACCCTGGCCGTCAACGCCTCCGCTTCCGACAGCATCTTTCGCCACGGCTGGCTGATCGCGGGTGCGGTCGGCATCTTCACCTACGTCGGCGCGGAGGTCTCGATCGGGAGCCTGCTGGTCAACTTCATGGGCCTGCCGGGCATCGCGTCGCTCAACGAGGCCACCGCCGCCAACTACCTCATGTTCTACTGGGGCGGAGCCATGGTCGGCCGCTTCATCGGTTCGGCCGTCCTCAAACGGGTCCGGACAGGCCCCGTGCTTGGCACCGCCGCAGTCGTCGCCTGCGCGCTTGTTTTGCTGACGATCTTCAGCCACGGCCACACCGCCATGTTCGCCTTGCTCGCCGTCGGCTTCTGCAACTCCATCATGTTTCCGTCCATCTTCACCCTGGGCATCCAGGGTCTGGGCCCGCTGACCAGCAAAGGCTCCAGCCTGATGGTCGCCGCCATCGTGGGCGGCGCGCTGATCCCGCTCGCAACCGGCAGGCTCGCCGACAGCATCGGCCCGCAACGCGCCTTTATCCTGCCCGCGCTCTGCTATGTCTACATCGCTCTATTCGGCTTCCTTGCGTTGCGCCGTGCGGTCGTAGGAGACGCGCTCGTCCCGGCAGAACCCGTGTGACGCAGACACAGTCGAACGGCAGATCCCTGAGGGATGACAACGAAATACAACTGCCTCATCTTTTTGTTGCCATTCCGTAGCGAAGCGGAGGAATTTGCGGTTCGAACCAGCACGCCATCGCCGCCTAAAGCTCATCCTTCCAGCGCATACCGCGTCCCCGCCAGCCGGTACAGCGGCCTCCACACCAGCCGGTTGATCGTCACCACCATCAACGCCATCACAATCGTCGACAAAAGCAGCAGCTGAAACTGCCCTCCATCGGTTGCCGCGCTGATCTGCGCTCCCAGGCCGACCGTCTGCAGGGTACGGCCTTGCAGGTGAAAGTATTCGGCAATGATGCTCGCGTTCCACGCCCCACCCGACGCCGTCACCATCCCCGTCACCAGGAAGGGGAAGATGCCGGGCAGGATCACCGTGCGCCAACGCTGCGCGGCCCTGAAGTGGAACAGCTGCGAGACCTCACGCAGGTCCGAGGGGATCGCCATCGCGCCGGCGATGACATTGAACAGGATGTACCACTGCGTCCCGATCAGCATCAGCAGGATTGATGCGATGCCCATGCCGCCGCCGACCCGAATCAGCGCCAGCAGAAGGATCGGAAACAGCGCCGTCGCGGGCACCGATGCCGCAATCTGCGCCAGCGGCTGCGCGATCCTGGCAAGCCTGGGATTGAACCCGATCGCGACCCCGGCGGGAATCGTCCAGGCCGCCGCCAGCAGCAGCGACAGGTTGACCCGGAGAAACGTCGCGGCCGCTCCACGCAGCACGGCCACGAACTGCGGCGCGCTGACGTGCCGCAGCAGAACCAGCGCCTCCGACGCAAGATAGACGACCCCGGCCGCCAGCGCCACCAGGGCGCACCAGCGGAACCAGCCGGCCGAGGCCGAGGCAGGCCGCGTCTCCGCAGCATTGAACCGGCGCGTCCGCCGCTCAGCCAGCGAGCGATAGATCGTCTCCGCGGCCGGCTCGATCGTATGGCAGCGCAACGTGTTCAGCGCGTTCGAGTGCGTGAGCAGGTGCAGGATCGGCGAGCGCACGTGGGCGTTTCCTTCCACCTGCTCCATCTTGAACTTGTTGCTCCAGATAATGGCCGGCCGCCAGATCAGCTGGTCGATCGCGACGATGATCGCGATCATCGTCAGCAGTCCCAACACGATGGCGCGCGTGTCGTTCGTGCTCGCCGCGGTCTGCAGGTAGGACCCCAGGCCCGGCAGCCGGAAGTCGCGCGTCCCCAGGACGAACATCTCGCAGGCCATCAAAAAGAACCAGCCGCCCGCAACCGAAACCATCGAGTTCCACACCAGCCCTATGGCTCCGTGGGGCAGCTCGAGCTGCCACAGCCGCTGCCAGCGCGAGAAGCCGTAGATGGTGGCCGCCTCGTTCAACTCCCGTGGAATGTTTTTGATGGACGAGTAGAAGCTGAAGGCCATGTTCCACACCTCGCCCGTAAAGATCAGCAGGATCGCCCCCATCTCCACGCCGGCCTGCCGCGTCGGAAAGAGCGCGACCATCGCCAGCATGACGCCCGGCAGGAAGCTGAGCACCGGGATCGACTGGCAGATGTCCAGGCCCGCCACCATCAGCGGCTCCAGCCTGCGGCTATGCGCGGCCACATACCCGTACCCGACCGCGAAGATCAGGCTCAGCACATACGCCAGCGCGATCCGGACCACCGAATAAAACGAATAAAGCGGCAGCGCCCGCCAGCTGAGCGAGATGACAATGTCCGGTTCCGCATGGCCCAGCCAATAGTGCGCCACCCGAACCACCGAGTAAAAGCACGCCAGGCCAATGCCCGCGACGCACAGATCCATCACGACCGGCCACGTGCGCGTCATCGCGAAGGAACGCGCCAGCGTCTGCCGTCCGCGGATATTGCCGAGGCTGCCTGGCAAAGGAATCATGCGTTTCCCCGGGTGGATTTCGCTTCCGCCGAGAGCTTTTCCGTCTGCACAAAGCGCCCGCGCGAGGCGTCGAAGTCGAACAGCTGCGCGTACCGTCCCCAGTTGACGGCCGTCTCCAGCTGGCTGATCGTCTCTTTTTCGCTGAACTGCTCGTCCAGCAGGTCGTGAAACAGATCCTCGGAGACGCTATGATCGCTCTTCGCGTCGATGGCCCGCTTGATCTGCCGTAGCAGCAGCACGCGCTCGATCGCGGCGTCGCGGAAGATATCCCGCCGCTGGCCGATCTCGGCATGGGCGAACTCTCTTCCCAGTTCGGTCATCACTGCAGCTCCGTCCGTCACCAGCAGGAAACCGAGCAGCTGCGCCCCATCGATGATCGGCAGAAGGTGATCGATCTCAAGCGCGAGCTCATCGGCAAGCCGGTAGATATCGTATTTGCCGTCATGATCGCCCAGCAGCTCCAACAGCCCGCCGATGCCGCCCGGCCGCGCGTGCGGCAACATCTGGTACGCCGGCTCGGAGGGCTCGCCAGACAGGCGCCGCGGCGTCTTCGGCAACTCCGGCGGCGGCGCCTCCGGCCTCGTCATCACCTTGTAAATGTAGTCGACAAAGCGGTAAAACGCCGGGGCCTTGCGGTCGCGCGGATGCGGCAGCGTCACCTCAAAATCCGTGCGGATACGCCCCGGATTGCGCCCCAGGACGATGATCCGGTCCGCCAGCAGGACAGCCTCTTCGATATTATGCGTGACCAGAAAGATTGCCTTCGTGGGAATCGTCTTCTTGATCCAGAGCTCCAGCAGCTCGCCGCGCAGGTTCTCCGCCGTCAACACGTCCAGCGCGGAGAACGGCTCGTCCATGAACAGCACCTCGGGCTCTACCACCAGCGCGCGCGCGAACCCGACCCGCTGCCGCATGCCGCCGGACAGCTCCTTCGGGTACGCGGCCTGAAAGCCGTCCAGCCCGACCGTCGTCAGAATGGCGAGCGTGCGCCGTTTCCGCTCCTCCGGCGCCACGCCGCGCGCGATCAGGGGCGCTTCCACGTTCTCGCGAACGGTGAGCCAGGGAAACAGTGCAAAGCTCTGGAAGACGATCGAAACGTTGATGTTCTCCCCGGCGATCGGCTTTTCATGCCAGTACACCTTGCCGCCGGAGGGCTCCGAAAGCCCGGTCAGCATGCGCAGCAGCGTCGATTTTCCGGACCCGGAAGGTCCCAGCAACGCGACGATCTGCCCGGGCGCAACCGCCAGGTCGGTCGGCGCAATGACCTGGATGCGATTCTCACTGGGTTGCGCGTAGTACTTTTCGACCGCCTCGGCGCGGATAATCGGCGTTTCCATGCTTCAGTCTCATACTCTCTTGCGCTGGTTTATGGCTGGCTTCATTTTATGCTCCAGCAAGTTCCAATCTCCTTATCGCAGATTGCGATAACAGCAGCTTACGCAGGCAGACCGGCCGAGCCACAGATCTCTCCGCTTCGCCACAGAAGGACAACCAGGAAGCCTTTGCATTTTGTTGTCATCCCGTAGAGATCTTCGGCTCGACTGGCACCGCCCCTACAACGCCGGCGCGCCACTCCTGCCCGTCCCAAAATAGACCGCCAGACCAAGGAACACGACATACGCCGCAAACAAGAGCGCAAGCATCCTCAGAACTCTGCCTTCCCCGCCATCCCGCTCAGCGGAACCCGGCATCCCGCCGCTCAGCCGCCTCTTATCAAACGCCCTCACCCTCATGCAACGCTCCCTCACTCAAGGACGAGTCTGCGTCAGCGACCATCAGAGATGCATAAGGGATCCCGCGTTACGATCAGTAAAAGGAGGCCCACAGAATCGGGCCTCCTCTCTACCGTTCGTCACAGTTCAACCGTGTCAGAAGTACTTCATATTCGTCAGGTCTTCGATCATCCCCGGCCCGGCCGGCACCCAACCCAGCGCCGCGCGCGTCCGCGCACTCGCCGCCGGCATGTCCAGCGTCGCGAAGTGCCCGAACATCCCAAAGTGCTCCCCAGCCTTCTCCGCCGCAATCGAGACGACCGGAACCTTGAGCCCCTTGCCCGTGGCCTCCGCAATCTCCCGCAGCGACACGCCCTCCTCGTCGACCGCATGATAGATCGACACGCCCGCCCCCGTCTTCTCGACAGCCAGCCGGTACAGGTGCGCCACATCCTTGAGCGGCGCCGCGGCCCAGCGGTTCGAACCCTCCGCCACATACGCCGACACACCCTTCTCGCGCGCAATCTGGATCAGCACCGTCACCAGCCCCTGCTTGTGCGTGTCGTGCACCTGCGGCAGCCGCACAATGCCTATGTTCACACCGCGCTCCGCCACAGCCCGCGCTGCATGCTCCGGCCGCCGCGGAATCGTCGGTAGATCGAGCGGAGGATCCGTCTCCTCGCGTACATGGCCGGGGCTGCCGCTCGTCAGGCCGATCCCTGAGGTCACGATCAGCAGCTTGCCCGGCTCGAGCGCCGCGCCCAGCGTCTCGATCGCCTTGATCTCGCTCTCCGCGCTCTGCGCAAACCTGGCCCAATCATGATTGAACGCCAGGTTTACCACCGCATCCATGCCCGCCGCTCCGCTCCGCAGGCTGTCGAGATCGTCGAGATCGCCGCGATGCACTTCGGCCCCGGCCACCTTCAACTGCTCCACGCCGGCGTCACTGCGCGCCAGACCGAGCACCTGGTGCCCCGCCTCGATCAGTTCCTTCACCAGCTCCGTCCCGATAAAACCCGTCGCACCCGTCACAAAAACTCGCATCGACCCCTCCATCTGCTACTGTTTGCCGTGCTTGAAACTGTCGCACGGAAGTTACCCGCATCTCTGTATAAACGGAGACTATCTCCGCTTATAAGATAAAGGGAGACGCCCTCCGGTTGCACGATCTTTCTGCGAAACTGGTGGTATGCCGGAAACGCCGTCCGTGGAACCCTCGGCCACACGCAAGCCGCGCGCGGATGCCCAGCGGAACCGCGAGCGCATCCTGGAGGTGGCGCGGCACGCCTTCACCCGGCACGGCGCCGACGCTACGCTCGACGACATCGCGCGCCAGGCAAAGATCGGCCCCGGCACGCTCTACCGTCACTTTCCCACCCGCGACGCGCTCATCGAAGCCGTCTACCGCAGCGAGGTGGAAAAATTGACCGCGGCCGCCCGGCGTTTCGCGTCCACCCGGCCGCCGCTCGACGCCCTGCGCGCCTGGATGCTGCTCTTCATCGACCACGTCGCTGACAAACGCTTGATCCTGCCCGCCATGGATACGGTCACGGGCGGGTCCGTTCGCCTGATCGAAGGCGCAAGCGGATTGATCCACGGCGCGTTTTTCACCTTGATCCGCAGCGCGATCGACAACGGAGACCTCCGCCCGGACACCGACCCCAACGACCTTCTGCGCGCGCTCGTCGGCGTCTTCCACACCACTGCCCTGCCAGGCTGGGAGCCGAGCGCGCGCCGCATCGTCGAGATCCTCATCGCCGG
>CAXTFS010000002.1:0-35203 GCA_964243395.1 uncultured Acidobacteriaceae bacterium
CACGCTCGCCACCATTCAATAGATCCCGAAGAGATACCAGCGCCCGCCCTCCAGCCATGAGCTCAACCAGCGCAGACCGGCCAGGCCCGCGAAGAAGCTCAGCACCATGCCGATGACCGAGGTGGCCACACTGGCGGGCAGGTCCAGCCGCCTTCCCAGAGCTGCTGCGGCATGCGAGGCCTTGAGCAGGCGCAGTACCTCGCGAGCAATGACCGGCGGCGTAAGAATCACCGCCAGCGCGAAGGAGAAGCGCTCTGCACGCTCACGGACCGCGCCGGCCAGCAGTCCGGTAGAGATCGTCGAACCGGATCGCGAGAAGCCGCGGAACGGCAGGGCCAGTCCCTGCACCGCGCCCATCCAGCCGGCCTGCCCGAAGGTGACGTTATCGCCCGATCGTGAGGCTGCACGCTCATAGGCGCTGCGGCTGACCAGGTCTTCCTGCCCCCGCTCGCGCAGACCCGCGATCAGGATGAGCACACCGGCAGCGAACAGCGCGGCACCGACCAAATCAAGCCGGGAAAACAGCAGCTCGATCTCAGCCTTGGGGAGGCCTTTAAAGGCCGTCTTCTCAATGACTTTGATAATGGGGTAGCCGATGACGGCGGTCAGCACCGTCGCCCAGATTGCGCGGATGGCAAATCGCTTGAACGCGTCGGAGGTCGAGAAATAGGAGCGCTTCCACTGCGACCAGAAGTACACAATCACCGCAAACATCGTGCCCGTGTGCAGCATCACGAGCAGCAGCGTCATTTCGGGCGCGGAGGGGTCCAGGTGCATGAGCTTTTCCGCCACGACCACGTGCGCCGAGCTGGAGACAGGCAGCAGTTCGGCAAGGCCCTGAACGATGGCCAGAATCAAAATCTTGAGTAAAGGCATACCCCGCCCATTGTAGCTGTCCCGGTCGTCCCGAAGACGACGAAGGCTTCAGCGTGCCCGGGCACGGAGGGCTGCGGGATGCGTGTTCAACCAGCGCAGCACATCGGCCCTGAGCCGCTCGTACGTAGGCGCGCCGGCCCCGTAGGTAGGCGCGCCAGCCACGTAGGTCCGCACGATGCCATGCGCCGCGCCGGTGTACCAGTTCAAGGCAAGCGTCTCCGACTCCCCATCGGGCGGCTTCGACGTTGGCGCGCCGGCCACGCCGATGCGGACATCGGAGGGCGCCAGTGCCGCCCTGGCGGCCCGTGCGTTTTCGAGCGAAACGAACGCCGCCACGCGGCCGTCCGGCGAGAAGCGTTCGAAGTTGTACAGCGCCTCTGACCGGCCCAGCGGCTCGAAGTAGGCCCGCACGACCCAGCGCTGACCGTCAACGGTGAAGCTGTCGATCACATCGCTCTCGCGTGCGCTGATGCCCGGGGCACCACGTTCGCGCGCCAGGCGCAGTACGGTCCGCTCGCGGTCGAACTCCTCCCAGCGGTGCAGCGCAGCCTCCACGACGACCAGGTTCTTGTGCGCCTGCCAGAGCTCCGGCTGCTGCGCTACGGCCGTTCGGTAGGTGGTTTCGGCGGCCTCGTACTGACCCCCCCCGAGCTGTGCATCGCCAAGCCCGACCTCGGCCTGCACGTCGCCCGGATGGAGGTGCTGGTACTCAATAAAGACCTGCTTGGCCTCCGCGAAGTGGCGGCTGGCCAGCAGCTCCCGCCCATGACGAAGGGCCGGGTCGCCCGCCGCCTGCAGCGCCCCGAGCAGCCCGCTGACCTGGCCCGCGCCAACCGCGGGCGCCGGTGCCTGACCCGCCGCTCCGACCGCGCCAAGTAGGGCAACGGCAATGCAGAGTAGCGCACCGGCGCTGCACCCCGCTGCCCGTCCCACCCTGCCTTCTTCCTCGAACCGTCCCAATGCGCTACATCCCCTCCGGTTGGACGCGGTGCAGCACCATCCCGCCCGAAAAACCTGCGCAGACCAGGACGGCCAGCCAGATCACCTCCGGGTGGCGCTGCAGGTAGGGCCTTGGATCGCGGCGGCTCACGAAGTGTGGGTTGCGCTTCTCCGGTCCGAGTTGTGCCGTCGCCGGGTTCGCAGACACCAGAGCCTCGGTGCCGTCGTACACCGGAGCGACCAGGGTTGGGTCGCCGTAGCGCAACGTGTAGTTGGTGCCCGGATTGGCCACAAAGCACAGCTTGCGTTCCCGCATCTCGAGGGCAATCTCCCGAATCGGCAGCGGAAAGCCGGCTGGGTTGCGCACCACAACACGCACAGTCGCCGGGCTGCCCAGGGTCGCGCCCACGGTCGCATCCAGGTCGAGCCGCCGCACATCGATCGGGTTCAGGCGTGGATCGCCGGCGGGCATGCGCACCTGCTCGATGCTGCCGGCAGCGATCGCTTCCGTATCGGCGGAGGGCTGGTTGTCCGGCTTGGCAAACAGATCCACCTCGCCCAGCAGATTGGCCTCCGCACCGGGCTCCAGCATGACCGTGACCCGTTCCACGGGCACATGCGCGGCCAGGTGCAACGCCGCCGAGACCGACGGGCCGTTGCGCACCAGGGCGGTGGTTTCTGCCACGGGGAGGTACAGCGTTCCGCTCTCACGGCTGGCCGGGACCGTCGCCCCCGCCACCCAAGAGGTAGACAGGTGATCCAGCGCAGCGCCCGCAGGCGTGCGCATGGCTAGGTTCACGTGCACCACCGGCAGCGTTGTTTCGGCCATCGGCAACACCGTCCAGCGGCCCAGACGCTCGTCGCTCAGGTCAAAGACGCCAAAGCTGCCAAGCTCGGTCCGGTGACCCCGGCGATCGACCCCGGAGGCCGTGGCAGTGCCGACAAAGTTCTGTGTCGCCAGGCGCAGCTCAACCGCAGAGAACGGGCGATCAGGCATGCGCAGGTCGAAGCTGAGCTGGGCATCCTTCCCACCCGCGCGCTCCACATGCAGGTGTTCCACGTGCGCCTCGGTGTCCGTGACCGGCTCCGGACCACTCTCCGTCAGGGCGTAGGGCGTCTCTGCCTCCGCTTCGCCCGGTTCCTGCCGAAACAGCCGCAGGTCATCGTGCGCCGCCGAAGCGGTGTGCCCCAGCACGGTCGCATCCAGCTCCGCGCACGCGACTGTGCCCGCCATGGAGGACTGCACCAGGATCGGGCGCTGAAAGCGGAGATGATCCGGGGTAGCGACGCCGCCGATATTGACCAGCAGGGCGCTCTGCCACAGCATCGCCGCGGCCAGAATGGAGGGTGCTCTCACGCCGCCCTTGCCTCACACCACGCAGCGAGCGCCTCAGGGGACCACGCAGCGAACGCCTTGGGGGACCACGCAGCGAGCGCCTCAGGGGACCACGCAGCGAGCGCCTCGGGGAACCACGCAGCGAGCGCCTCGGGGAACCACGCAGCGAGCGCCTCGGGGGACCACGCAGCGAGCGCCTCAGGGAACCACGCAGCGAGCGCCTCAGGGGACCACGCAGCGAGCGCCCCCCGGAGACTTCCATTCACCGCCTCTGCCGGGGCCAAAGCGGGCCGGTTGCGGTCGCATTTCGATTCCTGCCGTGGGCCCGCCACCATGGGGACACTCTACGCCGCGACTTTCGCATCTGACACAGAAGGACGCGGTCGCATTTCTGTGGTGCCGAGCTGTATACCAGACCTCGCGGGCCTAGTTTTTACGAAACGCAATGTTTGCTGACCTTTCTCCTATCCACCACGTCCTGGTTCTGGACGACGACGACGTGATGCGCGATCTGCTCGGGGCCCTGCTGGGACTGCAGGGCTACGATGTGCTGTCGGCTAGCTCTGGTGCCCAGGCGCTGGCCCTCCTGGTCGAGCATCCGGTCGACCTCGTGCTGACCGACCTGCAGATGCCCGGTCTGGAGGGCGCAGCGCTCGTCGGTGCGTTGCGGGGGGCGATGTCTGCGGCAACGCCCCTGGTCGGCATGAGCGGCGCCCGACCCGCGCCCGACGTTCGTTCCCTGCTGGATGCGTTTCTCAGCAAACCCTTCGACACCGGTCAGCTGCTGACCGCGATGGACGCCGCGTTGGCGCAGCGGGCGGCTATTTCTGGCAACGCAGCTGGCAACGCAGCTGGCGACACAGCTGGCGACGCAGCTTTGGACGTAGTTGAGAACGGCCAAACTCGCCCCGCGACAGCGCCCGCCCGCAAAGCCGTGCTCGACGAGGCGATCTTCGCCTCCCTCGCCAAGATGGTGCCTCTGCCCCAGCTGAACGAGCTGTACAAACTGACCCTCAGCGACGTCGCCAAGCGACATGGGCGTATTGTCGCGGACGCCGAAAGCGGGAACCTCCCCGCGGTGCAGCGCGAAGCCCACGCCATCAAGGGCGGCTGCGGCATGGTGGGTGCCGTGGAGCTGGCGGAACTGGCCGCCGCCATCGAAGGGGGAACCACCGCGAACACATCGGCGATTGCGGAAATTCCTTCGGCATGCGTTCGCCTCCGGCGTATGCTGGACGAAAAGTTGCAGACAGCATAGCTCCCGGAGCGCCCCACATGGTTACGGCCACACGCAAGCCTGCTTTTCCTTTCCCCTCCTCACCTACGTCGATCAATCGCACGGGTGCCATTCGCATTGTGGTCGCTGACGATCATCCGGTCGTGCGGTTCGGCGTCAAGAACATGCTGATGAGCGATCCCAGCTTCGATGTGGTCGGCGAGGCGGAGGACGGCGATCAGGCCGTCACCCAGACGCTGGAGCTCGAGCCGGACATCCTGCTGCTGGATCTCGCGATGCCGCGCCTGCCCGGCCTGGAGGCCATGCGGGCCATCATGAGCCGCTCGCCCCGCGTAAAGATCCTGCTGCTCACGAGCACCATCTCCACGCAGCAGATCATCGAGGCGCTGCAGATCGGCGCGCGCGGCATCGTGCTGAAGGATTCCGTCGCCGGCGACCTCGGCGAGGCCCTGCGCGCGGTACTCTCCGGGGACTACTGGATTGGCGGCCAGCGTGTCGTCAACCTGCTCACCGCCCTGCACGAGCTGATGCAGAAGGCCGCCGCCGTTCCCGAGCGCAAGACCTACGGCCTTACGCCACGCGAGCTCGAAGTGGTCACCTGCATCGTCGAGGGCTGCTCCAACAAGGACATCGCCAAGCAGTTCACGATCTCCGAAGAAACTGTGAAGCGCCACCTCTCCAACATCTTCGACAAGACCGGCGTTTCGACGCGGCTAGAGTTGGCTCTCTTTGCCATCAGCCACAAGCTGGTCGATATCGACGTATAGGTTCAGCGGGCGGACTTTCACCGCACGACTTTCACCAATAGACTTTCAGCAGACCGACGAGGGGCCGCATCCATGCGGCCCCTTTCTTCATCCATCTACCTATGAGCGATTCCCTGCACGATGTCCTTGTGATTGGCGCCGGTCCCACGGGTCTGGCCTGCGCGATTGACGCGCAAAACGAGGGTCTGGACGTCGTGCTCGTAGACAAGGGCTGCCTCACCAACTCGCTCTTCCACTACCCGCAGGGCATGACCTTCTTTACTACGCCGGAGCTGCTGGAGATCGGCAACATGCCCTTCTCCTCGCCGAACCAGAAGCCAACCCGCGCCGAGGCGCTCGAGTACTACCGCAAGGTCGCCGACCACTACCGGCTCGATGTGCGGCAGTACCAGCGCGTGGACCGGGTCGAGGGACACGACGGTGATTTCCGGGTTCACACCATCGATCGGTTCGAGCGGGGGCACATCCTCCGCACCCGCAAGATCATTGTTTCGACGGGCTACTACGATCTGCCTAACTACCTCGGTTTGCCCGGCGAGCATCTGCCCAAGGTGGCGCACTACTACAACGAGCCACACCCTTTCTACGCGCAAGATGTGCTGGTCATCGGTGGAAAGAACTCGGCCGCGATTGCTGCGCTCGATTTGTGGCGGCACGGTGCGCGTGTGACGCTTGTGCACCGCGGAGCGGAGCTGCACCGGCATATCAAGTACTGGATCAAGCCGGACATTGAAAATCGCATCAAGAACGGCGAGATCACCGCCTACTTCGACTCAACCGTCGCCCGTATCACTGAAGATTCGGTCACGCTCACGACGCCTGAAGGCGAGAAGACGATTCCCAATCAGTTCGTCTTTGCGCTCACGGGCTACCATCCGGACTTTGCCTTTATCGAGTCGCTGGGGGTGCATCTTGACCCTGACAACGCACGCTGCCCGATCTTCAAGCCCGACACGCTGGAGTCAAACGTGCCCGGCTTGTATGTTGCCGGCGTCGTGGTCGCCGGCGAGCGCACCAACGAGGTCTTCATCGAGAATGGTCGCTTCCACGGAGCCGTCATCGCGGCGGATCTGGCAGAAAAGCTTGGCAAAGGCGAACGCGAGCAGCCGGTCGCGCCACTCTACACCGTGGCCGCGGAGTAAGCTGAGGCCCGGTGTTTTAGCTCAGCACGCGCCGCCGAAAGCCGCGCAACCCGATCCACATCAGCAGGGCGAAGAAGAAGACCAGCGCACCCAGGATGAAGCCATTGCCCATGTGGCCGATACCTGGCGTTAACGCCGAGCGCAGACCTTCGCTGAAGTACACGATCGGGTTCACCAGGATGCCGATTTGCAGCCAGCGCAGGTTTCTCAGCGCGGTCCAGGGGTAGTACACGCAACCCAGAAACACGATCGGCGTGACCACAATGCCAAAGATCAAGCCGATCTGCCTGGGCTGTACCGCGGTGCCGATGACCAGGCCCAGGGCGCCCGACACCAGGCTTGAAAGCACCAGCACGGTCAGCAGCAGGGGCCAGCTGGTGACGTGCGCGATCACGGGGATCGCGGGGATGTAGTACGCGACAGGGAAGACGACGGCTGCGGCCAACAGACTCTGCAGGGCGGAGAAGCAAACCTTCTCAAACGCCACGGCCCAAACGGGCAGCGGACACATTACGCGGTCATCGATCTCGCGCGTGATGCTGAACTCGGTGGCCAGCGGCAGAGCCACTGCGGCGATGCCCGAAAACATGATGCCCACGGCCATGAGTCCCGGCAGCATCACCGTGCCAAAGCCGCCAACGTTGCGGGTTCCTGAGACCAGGGTTGGGGTCATCGCCGTCGTGTTGCCGGACATATGCGGCATGACGTAGGTGAACACAAAGGCAAACAGCAGCGGCTGCATGACCACCCGCAGGATGAACGGCACGAGCTCCCGCCGCAGCACATACAGATCGCGCAGCATCAATCCACCAAAAGCACGACTGAAGCCCAGCGCTCGCCCTGTCTCCATCGGCTTACTCACGCAGTTCCCTCCCGGTGAGGCGGATGAACACGGTCTCAAGGCTGGGCTCCGCCGTAGACACATCGCGCAGTCCATAGCGGTTGGCCGTTGTGACCACGTGGGCCAGCAGGCCATCGTGCGTGCCCGCCAGCACGCGCAGACCGGCGTCCATCGGCTCCACCCGGTTTACGCCCTCCACGGCCTGTAGCGCCGCGGTCAGGGTGTCCAGAGCGGTGGGGTCCGACAGGTGGAGTTCGTAGATCTTGTCCCCACCCACAGTGGCCTTCAGGGCCGCCGGCGTGTCCTCCACCAGGATCCTGCCGTGATCGATGATGGCGAGCCGGTCGCACAGCTCATCGGCTTCTTCCATGTAGTGCGTGGTGAGCACGACCGTGATGCCCTGATCGCGCAGTCCGCGCACCGCGTCCCACATGGCGATGCGGCTCTGCGGATCGAGTCCCGCGCTGGGCTCGTCAAGAAACAGCACGTCGGGCCGATGGGCGATGGCGCGCGCAATCTGCACCCGCTGCGCCAGGCCCCCGGAAAGCTGCTGCGGATACGCCTTTGCGCGGTCGGTCAGCCGAAACTGGTCCAGCAACTCCGCTGTGCGTGCCCGGGCATCCGAACGGCTCATGCCGAAGTACAGGCAGTGGAACTGAATGTTTTCTGCGACGGTGCAGGCCCGGTCCAGCGTGTTGTACTGCGGCACCACGCCGATACTCCGCCGCGCTTCCGCCGGCTTCGCGACGACATCCACACCGGCAATACGCACGGTGCCGGCGGTGGGGATCGCGCGGGTGGTCGCGATGGAGATGGTCGTCGTCTTGCCGGCACCGTTCGGCCCCAGCAGACCGTAGAGTTCGCCCCGCGCGACGCACAGATCAATACCATCGACGGCCTTGACCGGCTGCTTGCCGCCGTACAGCTTGTGCAAGTCGACAATTTCAACAATGGTCTGGCTTGAGCGCAAGCGGGCTGCCTCCGTAACGTAGATGCTGATCGCGCCGCCGCGGTTCTCCCGTTGACTGTACGACGTACACAAGGACGCATCCAAACCAATCAAGAGCGAGATCAGCGAGGATCACGATGAAAGCACCTTTACCTTACCTGCGATTTCCCCTGCTGAAACGACGCCTGACACGACATCTGGGCTGCCTACTCGGCCTCGCCGCGGCATGCTGCACGCTGCCCTTGAGTGGTGTCGCGCAGACACCGCAGGGCACCAGCGGCAGTGCGGCAAAAACACTGAACGCGACGATTTCACTGCCGAACGCCATCACCAATGGCGTAGCGGCCTCACCAGATGGCCGCATCTTTATGGTCATCGCCAAGCAGAAGGGACAGGATGTGCCGGAGATCGCCGAATATGTCCGCGGCGAGTTGAAGGCTTACCCGGATGCGAGCTGGAATGCCTGGAAGCCGGGCGGCGATGCGTCAAAAGCGTTCGTTCATGCGAACTCCATCCGTTTCGGCCTCGACGGGACCCTTTGGGTGGTCGACTTCGGTTCGCCGGACATGGGCGAACCCGTTGTGCCGCACGGTCCCAAGCTGGTAGGCATCGATATCACAACCGGCCAGGTAAGCAAGACGGTCTACCTGGACAAGGTCGTTAAGCCGGAGAGTGCGGTAGACGATGTGCGCTTCAACGGCGACCATGCGTACCTCACGGACGCGGGCTGGCCCGGCCTCATCGTGGTGCACATGCCCGACGGCTCCATGAAGCGCATGGTTAGCGATCAGCCATCTCCCACGGCCCAGAAGCCGCTGTTCGCTGAAGGGCGTCAGCTGCAGAGCAAGGACGGCAAGCCGGTCTACTTTCACGCGGATCAGCTGGAGGTCTCGCCGGACGGTGCCACGCTGTACTGGCAGCCGTGTTCCGGGCCGATGTACGCCATTGCCACGCAGTACATCGACGACGGCACCCTGCCTGACAGCGAACGCGCGAAACATGTGCGGCTCTTCGCAAATACGGGCACTGCGGGCGGTACAGCCATCGATGCCAGGGGCAACGTGTATGTCAGCGATACGCAGCATGACGCCGTGCTGAAGGTCTCGCCGGCCGGCAAGGTAGAGACGCTGGTGCAGGACCCACGGCTGGTCTGGGTAGACGCCATGTGGATCACCGCGGACGGCCGCTTGTGGATGCCCGCAGCGCAGCTGGACCGCACACCTAACTTCAACAATGGCAAGCAGGCCGTGCAGTACCCCATGACAGTGTTCACCGTGAACATCGGAAATGGGCCAGCGCTGAATGATCACAAATGAAGCGGAGAGAAACGTGGGCCCAGAAAGAGTTTGGGCCCGCTTTCCAGCGGGCCCGGAGAGGCATGTGGGAGGGAGAAACTGAGGAGTGGGGAGGGGTGCCCGAAAGGGCAAAAGAAGAGTTTTACTAAAGGTGGGACAGGGAGGAATGCCTCTCAGTACACATTTAGACGCGGTGCCTTCGCAGAGGTTGCATGCCCGTCACGGGCACCGCCTTCGTAAATTCTCACCCTACAAAACATGTGCCCACCACCCAATCTGCTGGCTCTCTAAATCCATCTGCGGAGCGATCGCCCTTGAAGTCTGACATCCCGCGAACGCCGTTTCACAGCAACTCCAGTGGGCTTTCTCGACAAACGCTATGTGTCGCCATCAGCGCTGGTTCGATCGATGAGTTGATAGCGAAGTCGCGTGAACTCCGCGGCAGTTTTCCGTTCCAGGAGCTGCGCCTCGACTATCTTCCAGACCCGCTCGCGGCCGTGAGCGCCCTCCCGGATCTGCTGACTGGAGCCGCACCGCCGGCCTTGCTCGCAACCTGTCGGCGCACCGGGAGCGGTGGGCGCTTCCGCGGCGATGCCGGGGCCGAGCTGGACGTGCTTGCTGCCGCTGCCAAGGCCGGCTGCGTTCTTGTCGATCTTGCGCTGGAGAGCGCGGAGGAGTTGGGCCGGGATGCCCTGGGGAGGCTGCGCAACGCAGGCGCCGCAGTCGTGTTGAGCTTCCATGATTTCGAGGGCCCCAACGATGTCGAAGCGGTGTACCGGCGCATGACTGCGCTGTCCCCGGACCTCTGCAAGATCGTACCCACGGCGCACGGCCTCCGTGACAATCTTGGCCTGTTGCACTTTCTGCAAACCCGGCAAGCAAGTGATCCCCAGGTGGTCGGGCTGCTCATGGGCGAGGCCGGTATGCCCTCCCGGATCCTTGGCGTACGCGCGGGTTCTGCCTTCACCTTCGGGGCGGCCTCGGCCGCGGAGGCGACCGCGTCCGGCCAGATCGATGCGCTCACACTGCGCGATCTCTATCGGCTCGAGACGCTGAACGCGGACACGAAACTCTACGGGGTTGCCGGGGATCCGGTGGCGTCCTCCAGGTCGCCCCTCATGCTGAACGCAGCGTTCGGGCACGCTGGGCAGAACGCGGTGTACCTGCCGTTGCTGACGCATGATGCCGCCGATCTTTTCCGGTTTGCGCGCGATCTCCCGCTCGCCGGATTCAGTGTGACCATGCCGCTAAAGGCAGCGGTTTTGCCGCACCTGGATCAGGTCGATCCACTCGCCCGCAAGATCGGCGCGGTCAACACGGTGGTGCGTGAGCCGGACGGCAGCTACTCCGGGTACAACACCGATATCGCCGGGATCACGGGCCCACTGGAGGAGCGGCTCAGCCTCGGGGGCGCACGCGTGCTCGTGCTGGGCGCCGGTGGCGCAGCGCGCGCGGCTGCCTTCGGCTGCGCCGACCGGGGCGCCTCGGTGGCCATCCTGAATCGCACCTTTGCGAACGCCGTCCAGCTCGCGGACGAGGCAGGCGGAACGGCGCTGCAGCACGATGAGCTGGCCGGCTGTCCCGCGTTCGACGTCGTCATCAACGCGACGCCGGCTGGTATGCGCGGCAATGCGACGGCGTTGCCAATTGACACCGCCGAGCTTCGTACGCGGCTGGTCTTCGACACGGTTTATAACCCCCTCGAGACGCCGTTGATTCAGGCTGCGCGTGCGCGCGGCGTCGAGACGATCGCGGGAATTGAGATGTTCGTGCGCCAGGGCGCGCGCCAGTTCGAACTGTGGACAGGGGAGCCGGCCCCGGTGGACCTTATGCGGGACATCGTTCTGAAAAGTCTTACCGGCGCCACCCGCAGCTAGCCTCCTGCGTACTCCTTGCCGATCCAGTCGCGGAAGGCATCCATGGCCACGTCCTCCTGGCCCAGGAACGCCTCCACGAGAGCGCGTGCCGGCTTTGAGCCACCGGGCTCGAGGACTTCACGCCGGTAGCGTTTGCCCGTGTCGCTACTGAGCATGTCGGTCGACTCCGCACCGCTTGCAAACTGCCGAAAAAACTCCAGCGCCATCACCTTGTCATACAGGTAGGTGTAGTAGTTCGAGGTGTAGCCGACGAGGTGCGTGAAGGCCGCATACATGCGGTTGCCATCGACGAACTCGTAGCGCGAGAAGCGCTCGTAGCCCGCGCGCAACAGCGTGTCCAGATCCAGCTGAGCGGCGCGCTGGTCATGCGTCTCCATGGAGTAGGTCGCATACATCACCTGCGTCAGCGTGGAGAGTGCACGGCCATGCGCACTGGCCTCGGTCATGCGGGCCACGATGTCGTACGGGATGGGCTCGCCCGTGTCGACGTGCCGTGCAAAGGTCCGCAGCAGGTCGGCATCTTCGAAGAATTCTTCCAGCATCTGCGAAGGGACCTCAACGAAATCGCCCTCCGTTGCGATGCCGCTCTGCCCTGCCCAGCGTTGCCGTCCGCCCAAAACCTCGTGCATCAGGTGACCGAACTCGTGGAAATAAGTGACCACGTCGGAGTACTGCATCAGCCCGGCGTCGGTTGCGGTGGGCTCAGGGAAATTGCACACCAGGGAAGCCTCAGGGATCTGCTGCCCCAGCACACCACCTACGAGCGAGCACTCGGAGAACCACTTGCTCTTGCCCTCGCGCGGATGCATGTCGAGATAAATGCGCCCGATCACCTCACCCGCAGCGGCCTGCGTTGTTGCGGACGGCGATGCGGAGCCAGCGAGCTCATTGCGCACATCGAAGGCCTTCACCGAGGGGTCCCACACCGGCGCATCCGGCACGCGCTCAAAGGAGACACTAAAGAGCTTACCGGCCGTTGCAAGTATGCCGGCTTCAACCTGCGTGTATGGAAAATACGGCCGCACACTTTGCGAGTCGAAGGCGTAGCGCGTGCGGCGATACTGCTCTTCCCAGAAGCGCGCATCGCTTAACGTGAGTGGAAGGGCGGCGGGATCGCGCTCACGTACAAAGGCTTCCAACTCGTGCCACTCACGGGAGGCGGTGTCACGCGCCGCGGCCTCCACTGCGTCGAGAAAACGCCGCATGTTCTCCGCCGACCCCATCATCTGGTCGACGGTCGCGAGGTCGGCCCAGGAGCGAAAGCCCAGCAACTCCGCCATCTCCTCCCGCGCGGCGAGCAGATCGAGCAGCACCGCCTTGTTCGCCGGATACCCGCGATCGTTGTAGGCGAGGTAGAGCTTCCGACGCAGCGAAGCGCTCGCCGCATAGCTCATCACCGGCGACAGATCCGGCGGGTCGGTGGTGATCACGACCGGCGCAGCGGCCGTGCGGTCTGCCCCGATGCCGTGTCGCGTGAGGTAGTCCGCCGGCAGGCCGTCGAGTTCGCGCGGATCCTCCACCGTGATGCGCCGCACGTCATCCTGCACCGTGCGGCTGAAGCCCATGCTGAGCTCGGTCATGCGATCGGCGAGGGCACGCACGCGGTCGCGGGTGGCCTCGTCGCGATCGACGCCAGCCAAGCGGTAGCCCAGCAGGGTGCGCTCGAGGTAATAGCGCGTGGCCTCGTCTTCAGCGCTCGCGTCGACGGCTTCGAGCGCGTGGTAGACCTCGCGGTTCAGGCTCAACGCAACACCTTCGGCACTGACCTCCTGCGAGAGCGCCTGCACAGCATCGCGCACACCGGCGAGCGGATGCACCATGAACATCACATGCGCCTGGCTGCCGGCCATGCGCAGATGCCACGCGGCACGGTCGTAGAGCGCCAGCGTGTTTGTCGCCGTACGCATGCCCTGGACGGCCAGCAGTTCAGCGATGGCTTTTCGCGTTGCCACGAGGTGCGCCTCGACCCAGCGCGCCGCGTCCGCAGGCCCCGTCATCCCGGCCCAGAGGTGCAGCGTGTCTCCGGTTCCCTGCCCGTTTCCCTGCATCGCCATAGCTGCGTTCTCGACAACCCCAACGTTCGTGGATCCCATCTGCCCTCATCCTCGCGCGCCCTTGCGGCACGTGCTTCTATTGTCTCTGACGCTTCCATGCGGCGCAGGTCGCACGGTGCGTCGACCATCAACCGACGCTACACTGGGGAGGCTATGCGTTATCTGATCGCTTTGCTGGCGCTTGCCGGGCTGTTCGACTCCGTTCTTGCCCTTCGCATCCATTTGCAGGATCCAAATGCGGCACCGCCCTGCGCTGTGTCGGAGCGCTGGGACTGCGGTTCCGTCAACCACTCGCGTTTTTCGGTCTTTCCGCCGACCTCCTTTGACGAGGCACCGAACTCCAAGGCCGTGCATGTGCCGGTCGCGATCCTGGGCATCGTCGGGTACGCGCTGATCGCCGGGCTGGCGCTCGCCAACCAGTTGTGGGCCACGTTGCAGGCCGCCGAAATTGGCTTCGCGTTCGCCGCCTTTCTCACCTTTATGGAAGCGTATGTAATCCAGAAATGGTGTATTTACTGCGTGTACTCGCAGTTGATCATTGCCGCGATCCTTCTCTGCACGATTGGGGCTCTGGTGCTGCAACACAGATCGCGACGCCGTGTATCGTCTGCCGCCGTCACGAATGCCTGACGCGCCTTTCGGATCTTCTATTCCCCACACGGAGCCGCCGCATAGAATGGGCCCATGTGGCCGAAGGCAATTGCGCAACTGGTAGAGCTTGCTCCGCACGTATCCCGGCTGCTGCCGCTTGCGGACCGCTTCCTGAAAGACAAGGCTGCCACCGAGACAGCTACCCAGCAGACCACCGATGCGACGCACAAGGCGATGGAGGCCCATCGGCAAAGCCTCGACACGATGGCCACGGGCCTGCGAAGCGATCTGGGCCAGCTTGCCACCTTTCATGCCGCTCTGCAGACGCAGATGGCAGAGCTGGACAAGCATCTCTCCAGCACGCGCGCCGACGCCCTCGGGGCGAAGCTTGCAGCGGAGTCCTTGCAGGCCCGACTGACGGGCATTGAGCAGCGGCAACAGCAATCGCAGGTTCTGCTGGGGATCGCCTTGCTGGTGCTGGCAGCGCTCCTGGTGCTTCTGCTGCTGCCTTACGTGCATGGGCACTAGAGAACGCCCGGCATGAACTCCCCGCAGCGCCTATCGCACACGACGCTACGCCGCCGTGGTGGCCTCGCCGAGCTGGCGCGCAATCTTGCACGGCAACGGGCGGCCCGCCAGGTGCCGCCAACGCCGCCTCGCGGAGCACGGCGGCTTTGGGCTGCGGCCATTCTCGTCATCGTCCTGGCCGTGCTGAGCCTGCTGCTCTGGCCCACGGTGCGGGTGCATCTGCAGGCTGCTGCGGTGCTGAAACTGGTCGCCAACCAACCCGTGCCGGAGAGCCTGCGCTGGACGGTGCGCGATCGCGTAGCCGTCGACGATCTCAGCTTTCCGAGCAAGGGCGGCCCGGTGCGTGCGCGGCTCTACACGCCCGTGGAGCAGCCGAACGCGCCGGCAGTGGTGCTGCTCCATGGCGTGCACCATCTCGGCATGGACGATCCGCGCATGATCGCCTTTGCGTCCGCCATGAGCGCCTGCGGCCTGCGTGTTCTGACGCCGGAGCTGCCGGACATCAAGGACTACCAGGTCGGGGCAAATTCCATCGCCATCATCGGCGAATCGGCGGAGTGGCTCTCGCAACAGGCAGGCAATCAGCCAGTGGGGGTGATCGGGTTCAGCTTCTCCGGCGGCCTTTCGCTGCTGGCCGCGGGCGATCCGCAATTCCGGCAGAGCATTCGGTTCGTTGTCGCCGTCGGTTCACAGGACGAGATGTCCCGCGTTGCCGCCTACTACCGCACGGGCGAAGATCAACGGCCCAATGGAACAGAAGAATTGCTGCCCCCACACGAGTACGGCGCGCTGGTGCTGGAGTATGAGCACCTGGGCGAGTTCGTTCCACAGGCGGACCTGCCACCGCTGCGCGAGGTGCTGCGTGCCCACCTCTACGAGGATGTCCCCGCCGAGCATGCAGCCATGCTGCGCTTGACCCCGCAGCAGACCGGCGAGGCCAAGGCGTTGATGGACACGAGCTCGCCGACGACGCGTGCGCTGCTCGCAAAGGCAGAGGCAAAACACATTGCCGATATGGCCGGCGTCAGCCCGCATGGCCACCTCCGCAACCTGACTGTCCCCGTCTACCTGCTGCACGGGCAGGCCGACAACATCATCCCCGCCGCCGAGACCCTGTGGATGGAAAGCGAGCTGCCCGACACCACACTGAAGGCGGCATTGATCTCCCCGGTTCTTTCCCATATCGACCTGGACGGCGCTGGGCCCAGCATAGCGGACAACCTGCGCTTGCTGCACTTTTTCGCGCTGATCCTGCAGGCGGCTGAGGCCAAGTAAGCTGGTGGTGAGCTTTCCATGTCCGACGAACTGATCACCCTTGACGACATCCTGGCTGCCCGCGATCGCATCGCCGGCACGGCTGTCCGCACGCCGCTGGTCCGGCTCGACCGCGCGCGCCTGCGAGCTAATGGCTTCGCCTTGCCCGCGAACGCACCGGAGATTTACCTGAAGAACGAGGCCGCGCAGCCGATTGGCTCCTTTAAGCTGCGGGGCGCGTACAACAAGGTCGCCGCACTGGCGGAGAGCGACCATGAAGCCTTTCGGCGTGGCGTGATCACGTTTTCCTCCGGCAACCATGCGCAGGGCGTGGCGTACGCGGCACGCGCGCTGGGCACAAGGGCCGTCATCGTGATGCCGGACAATGCGCCCGCGGTAAAACGGAGCGCCACGGAGGCCCTCGGCGCGGAGATCGTCACCGTCGGCCCGGCGAGCACGGAACGCAAGCGCCGAGCCGAAGAGCTGGTCGCCCAGCACGGCTATGCGATGGTCCCACCCTATGACGATCCCTTGATCATCGCGGGCCAGGCCACGTGCGGGCTGGAGATCGCCGAACAGCTTGCGGAGCTCGACGCAAACGCCCACCCAAAGACGCTGGTGCTCTCGCCCGTCTCCGGAGGCGGTCTGCTCTCGGGCGTGGCGACCGGGCTGAAGCTCGCCAACGCCGCTGCCGGCCGCTCGGTCCCGCAGGTTTGGGGATGCGAGCCCGCGCTGGCTGCGGATGCGCACGCGTCGTTCTACTCCCGGCAGATGGTGGAGTGGCCCGCCGAGCACACCACGCGCACGCTGGCCGATGGTCTCAGGACCCAATCGCTTGGCAAGCGAAACCTCGCTCACATTCTTGTGTACGTCGACGGCATCGTGACCGTCACGGAGGCGGAGATCCGCAGCGCCACACGCCTGATGCTCGCGGCTACGGAGATTGTCGCGGAGCCTTCAGGTGCGGTGACGCTCGCGGCCGCGCTGTTTCACGCAGCCGAGCTCCCCCGGGCTGACCGCGTCGTTGCGGTGGTCTCGGGCGGCAATCTCGACCCAGCGCTGCTTGAAGAACTACAAGCCGAGCTCGCGACCGAAGCGGCCGGCGCGCACGTCTAACAGGCAGCTATGACTCGGTCTTCCCTACTCGCCACCGGAGCGGTTCTCCTGCTCGCCTCCCCCGCGCTGCAGGCGCAGAAGCGCAACCCTGAACCAGGCTCCGACCGCACGCAGCGTGCGACTGTGTTGCACACGGCGAACGTGTACGCCGTGGCCGACCCGGCCGATCCACCCATCGCCAGCGTCGCGCCCGGGCACGAGATCGTGCAGAACCAGAAGAACGGGCCGTGGGTGAACGTGTTCGCCAACACGGACGTGAAGGAAGAGGACGACGAGACCAAGCCCGAGTTCACCGATCCCAAGGATCAGCCAAACCCCAGCTCCGGCTGGATTCGCGACAAGGGCATCGTGGGGCCGCGCACCCCGCAGGGCGACGTACTGCTGTACGGCGCTGCGGCTGACCTGGAAGTGCAGGCCGCCGAGCCCCACGGCCCTAAAGGTGCCGCGGAGTCCGCCGGCTTGCTTTACCGCCGCGTCTGGGAGTACTTCCCCGAATCCACCCTGGCACCCGAGGCCGCGTTTCGCTCCGCCGATATCCGCTGGCAGACAGACAAGGCCGACAACAGCACCCTGCCCAGTGCGCACGAACAGGATGCCATGCTGCGTCCGCAGCTCTACGAAGGCGAGCTGAAGCGCGTGATGAAGAACTACCCCAACACGCCCGATGCAGCCAGGGCAGCGTTCGATCTGCTCGACAACAAGGTGTGCGGCGACTGGCAGGGCCTACCCAAGTGTCCGGAGATGGAGACCAATCTCTACCTGAAGTATGCGGACCGCTATCCCAACGGACCCAAGTCTGCCGAGGCGCTGTATAACGCGACGTATCGGCAAGGCGCACTGGTGAGCATGTACCTCGTGGAAGAGAACGCGAAGCGGTCCTCCACTGCAGCGCAGAACTGCCAGTCAATCGTGGATCGCATGATGAAGGATTATCCCAAGTCAGACTTCACGGCACGCGCCGCCAGCATCGCCTACCGTGTGAACCAGGGCATTTCCGTCTACGGCAACGACCGCGACTAGTCTGCGATCGTTGCCACCGTTGGGTCGATCACTTCACGTGCTTTATCAGGCGATCGAAGAGCTTTACCACAGCCCCTGGGTCTTCGACAGGTGGGTAGTGGCCACAACTCTTGATGGCCGCGCGCTCGTACCAGCCGGTGAAGTTTTTCTTGTCCTCCACTGAGGCTTCGGGCAGCACGCAGTGATCATCGGTTCCATAGCCATACAGGGTCGGCACGCTGATCTTGGCTTTCGGCTTGGCTTCGAGCTGATTCTGCTGCGCCGCGTACGCCGGCTTACCCAGCGAGTTCCCCCAGCGGTTGCGGTACGAATCAAGCACGACCGACGCGAACTGCGGATTCTCCCAGTAAGCCGCGGTCGCGTCCAGTTCGCGCTGCGAGAAGCGCCAGTTGGGTGACCAGGCATGCCAGATGTGCTCGCAAAGATCCTTGGCATTGGTGCGCAGCGCCTTCTCTCCCTGAGCGGTCTGGAAGTACCACTGGTACCAGTAGCTCTGCACCTGCGCGGGCGGCAGATCGTTGCCGTTGAACATGACATACGGACTCGACAGCGCAAGGTGGCCGAGTACACGTTCCGGCGCCAGCACGCTCACGTCAAAGCCGGCACGCGCGCCCCAATCATGCCCGATGATGAGGAATCGTCCAAGCCCGAGCCCATCGGCAATCGCCAGGGTGTCTGCGGCCAGCGCGGCTTCCTGACCGGAGAGCAGGTTCTCCTTCACCACCACCGTCGCACCGTACCCGCGCATGGAAGGCACGATGAGACGCAGCTTGCGCTTCCACGGCTGCAGCTTCTCGACGACAGGCGCCCAGCCGTTGGCCGCGTAGGGAAAGCCGTGCAACAGCAGTACAGGAACGCCGTCCTTTGGGCCAAATTCCTGATAGCTGAAATCGACGCCGGACGTTTGCAGGATGTGGAACTCGGTCATATGCGCTTGGATGCGTCCGGCTGCTCCGCTGACTGAGCGTCTACAGCTTCAACAGCGTCGTGGCGTGGCCGCCGCGAAAGGCTGCGCTGTCAGCCTCACTCAGATCGAGCTCCTTCAGAAAAGCTGCCCCGCGCGTGTTGGGGCTGAAGGGGTAATCGACCGAATACATCATGTGTTCAAAACCGAAGACCTCACGGGCACACTGAAACGGCGGTCGAGTGAAGTAGCCGCTCGTCGTGATGTAGAACTGCTGCTTGAAGGTGTCCGCTACCGTGCGTTGCAACTTCGCGGCGGGCGATAAAATGCCGCTGGAACGTGCCAGCGCGTAGGGCACGCCCTCGCCCATGTGCCCGACGATCACCTTTAGACCTGGCAATCGATCCATCACCCCCGCAACAATCATCCGCAGGATGTGCAGGCCGGTTTCGGCATGCCATCCCCAGCCGGCGATCGAGAGCAGATGACCGAGATCCTCAGGCAAGCCCGCATAGTAGACCTCGCTGACGGCCTGCGGCGGCGGTGCCGGATGTAGATACAGCGGCACATCGAGCGCGGCAATCGCTTCCAGCACAGGAAAGAACTCGGGTGCATCGAGAAACTTGCCGTCCGTTGTGCCGTCCAGCAACACGCCCTTGAAGCCGAGCTGCGTGATGCAGCGTTCGATCTCCTTCACCGCTTGGTCAGGCTCACTCAATCCCGGGGTCGCAAAGGCCGCGAAACGATCTGGGTGCGCCCGCACCGCCGCGGCCGCTTCGTCGTGCACATCGCGCAGCACGGACGTTTCATCGCCAGGCGTCAGCTTGTCGATCCCAAGTGCGGCGAGCGACAGCACCTGCACATCGATGCCGGCTTCATCCATCGCAGCCAGGCGGCCTTCGCCGAGGTCCATCAGCTTGTCCCGCATCGCCGCGATGGGCGGCGGCGCCTCGGAACCATAGGCGTTTGTGGCCTTTAGAAAGCCGGAGGTGACGAAATGTTCTTCAAGCGTAATGGTCTGCATCGCGGATCGATCCTCCCGCTGTTGGATGCGCTGAGGCTTGCGCGGCTGTCAACCCGAGACGGCGCAGCAGGGACGAGATCGTGAGTCCCTGCACCAGGATCGAAAACACCACTACGACATAGGTCGCGACCAGCAGTTGATTGCGTTCCAGCCCCTTGGCATACGGCACCGAAAGCGCCAGTGCGACTGCAAGCCCACCGCGCAGACCGCCCCAGGTGAGTACAGCGACGGTACCCGCAGCACGGCGTTGAAACAGGCCCAGCACACCTACGGGAAGCACCACGCTGATCCAGCGCGCGAGCAGAACGATTGGGATCGCCAGCAGGCTTGCGAGGACGTAACGGCGCTCGATCGGCAGCACCAGCAACTCCAGGCCGAGCAGCAGAAACAGGACGACATTCAGGATGTCGGCCACCAGCTCCCAGAAGCGCTCCACGTGTTCGCGCGTGGTGGCGGACATGGCAAACCGGCGTGCGCGCCCGCTGACCAGTAGCCCCGCCGTTACGACCTCCAGCGGTGGGGACAACCGCAGTGCATCCGCGAGCGCGTAGCCGCCCATAGCCAGCGCGAGGGTAAGCAGCACCTCGACCCGGTAGCTGTCCACCAACTGCAGCAGACGATAAGTGATGTATCCAAGCGTCCCGCCGAGCAGAATGGCGCCGCCGGCCTTCAGCAGCAACAGAAACAGGAACGCATGCACCGAGGGCGCGGCACCGCCGGCCGAGGCACTCAGCAGCGCAAGAAAGATCACCGCGCCGACACCGTCGTTGAACAGCGATTCACCGGCCAGCTGTGTCTCCAGCGAAGCGGACGCACCGACTCGCCGCAGCATTTCAAGCACAGCAATCGGGTCGGTCGGCGAGATCAGCGCGCCGAACAGCAGAGCGCCCATTGTGCTGATCGGTGTGCCCGTCGCCCGCAGCGCAAACTTAAAGAGCGCGGCCACGAGGATAGTGGAGAGCACGGTGGCCACGATGGACAAGGTGGTGACCGACAGTTTTTCGCGGCCAAGCTGAGGAAGATCCAGCTCAAGCGCACCCGCGAACAGCAACAGCGACAGCATGCCATGCAGCACCACGGCGTTGAAGTCGATCCCGCCGACGATCCCCTTCGCGGCATCGTGCATCCCGGGCACGTAGCGACCCGCGACGAGCAACACGGCCGCGGCCGCGAGCGACAGCACCATGGTGCCGATGCTCGTGGGCAGACGCAGAACGCGGTAGCTGAGAAAGCTGAACAGCGCACCAATGGTGACCAGCAGGCTGAGCAGCGCAAAGGTCGACATCGGCGCGTAGTCTCAGGGGCTTGGATGTCTCGCAGGTGGAAGGGTATACAGGCCGGAGTTCGATTTCCCGGACACAAGAAGGAGCTACGCTCGACCTTCGACCGACCAGCGCACGCTCCAAGGTCCCAGGTTGCCGGAGCCGCCCTCCGAACTTTCGGAGCCCTCCAGCCACAACACCTCGCCCATCGCAGGACCAAAGCCTTCACGCGCCGCGTGCCATAGATTGGCCGCAAGATAGAGGCGTACGCCGCCCTTGAGCTTCCAGGCAATCTTCAGCGCGCCCGGCCCGAGCACCTCGTACGCGCCGCACCGTCCTGGCAGGTTGGCCAGCGATGGCATCAGGCGCTCACGCCGAATCGACAGCAGCGAGGTGTAAAGCTCGAGCCACCCCGCATGGACCTCGTCACTGCGCTGGTGCCACTGCAGCTTTGCAGAAAGAAACGTCGCCTCCGCCTGAGGGTCCGGTGCATGCTTAAGGTCTTCCTGCGAGACACCCGGCAGCTTGCTGATCTGCTCATACCGTCCCTTGCGTACAGCTTCGCCAAGATCGCCGTGGAAGTCACAGAAGTAGGGAAACGGCGTGGAGGCACCCCACTCCTCACCCATGAACAGCATCGGCGTCTGCGGCAACAGCAACGCAACCGCCACGAGGGCACGAACGGTCGCGGCGGGAAGAAGGTTGCTGACCCGTTCTCCGAAGATGCGATTGCCGATCAGATCATGACTCTGCAGAAACGACACAAACGCCGTCGGCGGGACATGGCAACCGGCTTCAAACTCGTCATGGTTTTCCTGCGCGGCGATCACGAAGCCTTCCGCGAGTGCCTTGCCGAGCCGGTCCGTCTCACCCTTGTCGTCGTTCTGGCGATCGTCAAAGGTACCCATGAAGCCCGCGCCGAGCAGGTGATCTACATCATGATTCCACTGGGCCGTATAGCACTGCACGGCGCCGTCGGGCGACCGTGTCAGCCGATGCGCTATGTTGTTTTCGTTCTCCAGAATGAGGTGAACGTGGCGATCGCCGGCAGCCGCATGAACGCGGTCCGCCAACTCGTCCAGGATATGTCGCGGGCCGTTGTCGATGATGGCGTGTGTGGCATCCAGGCGCAGCCCATCGACGTGGTATTCGCGGATCCAGTACAGCGCGTTTTGCACGATGAACTCGCGCGCCTCCGCGCTGCAGTCACCATCGAAGTTCAATGCCTGCCCCCACGCGGTGCTGTACTTGTTGGACAGAATCTGCGGAAAGTAGCGCGGCAGGTAGTTGCCTTCCGGGCCAAAGTGGTTGTAGACCGCATCGAGGATGACCTGCAGGCCGCGTTCGTGCGCGGCTTCAACGAACGCCTTGAGGTCCTCGGGTCGACCATAGGCCGAGTCGGGCGCATAAAGCAGCACCGTGTCATAGCCCCAGTTGCGCAGGCCGGCAAAATCCGAGATCGTCAACAGCTCAATGGCGGTGACGCCTAATGCCTGGAGCGCGGCGAGGTTCCCGATTGCCGGGCGAAAGGTACCATCTTCCGTGAAGGTGCCGACGTGGAGCTCGTAGATGACCGTCAAATGCCACGGCAGGCCGCGCCACGGGCTCTCCGCCCACCGGTAGGCGGACGGATCGACCACCTCGCTGGGCCCATCGACATCCTCGGGCTGAAAACGCGAGGCGGGGTCAGGTACCTGCGTCCCGTCGGGCAGGAGGTAGCGGTACCTGCTGCCCGCAGCCGCGTTCGGGACGTTTAGCTCGTGCCAACCGTGCCCATCGGCCTGCATGGAAAGCGCGTCACGGCCGTCCAGAAGCAATCGCACGGAAGGTACCGCAGGAGCGAAGAAGCGGAAACGAACCCCGCCTTCAGCAAGGACCGCCGCGCCGAAAGGCAGATCATGCCCCCGCGCGGGTTCCCGTGCTGCGTCGCTCAACGTGCCGCATCCTCCAGAATCCAACGAACTGTCCACTCCTTGTAGGTGCTGCCGTCCGGCTCGGGGCCCTGATGCCACAGAATGCGTCCCCGAGTTGGCGGAAAGTCGCCCTTCGGATAATCACAGAGATTTGCATAGAGTGCCAACTGGCGACCATCCTGCAGCGCCCAGCGCACAATCACCGCGCTCGGCCCGAGGAGCTCGAATGTGCCGGCATTCCCGGTAATCGTGCTCAGCAGCGGGACGATGTGCTCCCGTCGGACCCGAAGCAGGTTCCGGTACCGCTCGATTGCACCCTTGTGCTCGGGAGCGTCCAGTTCCTTCCAATCCAGCTTGGCGGAAAGAAAGGTCGATTCGGCCAGCGGGTCGGGGATACGGTCACGCTGCGCCGGATCCTGAAACTGCGGAAAGCTGGCAAACTCGTCGCGACGTCCCTGGCGCACCTTGTCCGCAAGCTCACCGTGGAAGTCGCAGAAGTATGGAAAGGGCTGCGTCGCCTCCCACTCCTCTCCCATAAACAGCATGGGCGTTTGTGGCAGCAAGAGATAAGTGGCGACCAGCGCTCCGAGCGCCTCCGGCGTGGTGATCCGGTTGATCCTCTCCCCAAACGCGCGGTTCCCGATCTGGTCGTGATTCTGGATAAACGCGATGAATGCACCGGGCGGCAGGTGCGCGCAGGACTCGCCGCGGTTCTTGCCACTGCAAACCGACGCCTGTCCCTGAAACGCGAAGCCCTCCGCCAGCGCGCGGCCCAGCAACTCCGTGTGGCCCGTGTAGTCCTTGTAGTAACCCGCGTCCTCATGCGTCGCAGCGGTATGCAGCACGTGGTGCATGTCGTCATTCCACTGCGCGGTGTAGTGCTCCGGGCGGCCCCCGCCGTCACGCGACAGGCGAAATGCCTGATTCTTTTCGTTTTCCAGCACAAGATGAATGGGGTACGGAATCTCCAGGGCGTGCACCCGATCGGCAAGCTCATCGAGGATGTGCCTCGGCCCCTCATCGATGATGGCGTGCACCGCATCCAGCCGCAGACCGTCCAGGTGAAACTCCTCGATCCAGTACAGCGCGTTGTGGATGATGAGCTCGCGCACTACCTCACTTTGCTCCGCGTCGAAGTTCACCGCTGAACCCCAGCTCGTCGTGTGATGGTCCGTGAGCAGATGCGGAAAGTAGGAGGGCAGCATGTTGCCCTCGGGACCGAAGTGGTTGTACACCACGTCCAGCAGCACCATCAGGCCGCGCGCGTGGGCGGCTTCGACCATTGCTTTCAGATCCTCAGGGCGGCCGTAGCTTGAATCGGGCGCATAGAGCAGGACGCCGTCATAGCCCCAGCCACGAGCACCGGCGAAGTCGCCCACCGGCATGATCTCGATCGCGGTCACACCCAGCTCGGCAAGATGATCCAGCTTGCCGATCGCCGCGCGGAAGGTGCCTTCCGGCGTAAACGCACCGATGTGCAGCTCGTAGATGACGGCTTCATCCCAGATGCGGCCACCCCAGCTGGCGTCCCGCCACGCGTGACCACCGGGGGCAATGACCTCGCTTGGGCCGTTGACGTCATCAGGCTGAAAACGCGAGGCCGGATCGGCTACCCGCGATCCATCCGGCAAGACAAAGCGGTACAGGGACCCGGAGCCGGCCTGGTCGGTCAACAACTCATGCCAGCCGCCGTCTTTGGCCACCATTTCGACAGGCGGCGCCACACCCTCGATCGCCACCGACACCCGATCAGCGGTCGGTGCGAACAGCCGGAACCGCACGCAGCCGTCAGGGTGGACCTCCGCGCCGAAGGGCATGCGATGAACACGGGACAGGGTGTTGTCGTTCTGTAAAGCGGTGGATAAATACACGATGAACTCTTCGGAATAGGTGCTTTCTACCTGGGCCTCGATGGGCATGAGCAACTCCGGGCGGCCTGGTGACGGCCGTCTCTTCATGTAGTTTTGGATGTCGGAACGGCTCGCGTGCAGCCATACGGTGAGATGCAGAGCGCCACAAACCCGGATCGTGCGGAGCTCGACGTAGTTTTGTGAGGTGGAGAAGCATTTCGCTTTCCCGCAGGCCTGCCCGGGCCCCTTCCTGCATCCTAGGCGACAGGTGAGGCGACTGCCCGCCCTGGAGAGATGGCATGACCAACAATCAAGACCTTCCTGCAACCGACAGCGCAGCCGCACTGCACGAGATCATCGGCGACGACGCCACGGCTACCTTTGAGAACAACCCCACGTTCACCGGCAGCGATCCGTCTGCCAGCGGATCCAGCGAGAACCTGCAGACACGGCAGGACCGCCAGGAGGTCAGGGGTATGCCAAGTCTGCAAACCCGTGAGACCGACGATACCGAAGATGCCGACGACGAAGATGAAGACGAAGACGATGATGATGAGTTTGAAGACGTCGAAACCGAAGATGAAGATGATGACGAAGATGAGGAAGACGACGACCTCGACGATGAAGATGACGACGAAGATGATGAGGATGACGAGGACGAAGTCGACGCATAACGTCCTGCCGGTGGTCCGGGCTACGGCTCGGGCCACCGCTGTTTGCTATTTGAGGAACCTATGGCTGACTTGAACCATTGGCTAAGAACCGCGATTCCCACGCTGCAGTCCGGAAGTCCCGAAACCGGGGAATCCGAAGACCAGGACAGCGGTGACCTGGCTCCGGGCGTGGATGAGGACGCCTTGGATGCCGACGACCTGGATACCGATCAGCTTGCAAGTACGTCCGAGTTCCCGGGCGAGTAAGTCTGAGGGGTCACCCAGGTACTGGCTTTTGTTACAGGTCGGATGCGATTGTGAAGGCGTCGGTACGTGACCGATGGAATTTGCATCACAAACGATGTGAACATCGACGAGCAAAAGAACGGAAGCGCCCTCCTCAAGGGGTTTATTGCCGGTGCCATTGGCGGGCTGGCGGCGACGGCAGCGAAGTCCCTCGGTGAAAAGCTGTACCCGCCCAGGGTGCATGGCGAGCCGGAACCGCCCGAGGTGCTTGCCGAAAAGGTGGCGGGTCACCCTCTCGATGAGACCTCGAAGGTGGCTGCCGGCGAAACAATCCACTGGGTCTTTGGAGCGGCGGCGGGCGGATTCTATGGCGTACTTGCCGAGATCTATCCAGCGGTGACCGCCAAGAACGGTGCTAGCTTCGGCCTGATGCTGATGAGCGTTACGCACGAGGGCGCCTTGCCGGCGCTGGGGCTGTCCGAGCCGAAGGAAGACCATTCGCTGCGTGAACGTACCAGCGAAGCTGCGACTCACATGTTGTATGGGTTTGTGACTGAAAAGGTTCGAGGTGCTGTGCGTGGCATGCTCGACTAAAGAGGCTTGAGGAAAGAACAAAAAGGCGCATTTGCTTTCAAGCAACTGCGCCTTTTCTGTATCGTCCATCGCACACGGCAAATCGTTCGCCGCAGTGACATGGGAGTATGGAGACGCTATAAGCGGACCTTTGGTACGCGCTACACTCGACCCGTAACACCCGAGATCACTGCGCAAAATGCCTCACGCAATTAGAAGGAACCGCTCCGAAAAACACGTAGTCATCGTAGGTGCAGGTCCAGGGGGACTGGCTTCGGCCATGTTGCTGGCGCGCTCCGGCGTGCGCGTCACCATTGTTGAGCGGCACGCCCGCGTTGGTGGCAGAACCGCAACTTTTGCGCAGGATGGGTATAAGTTCGACATTGGACCCACATTTTTTCTCTACCCGCGCGTATTGAAAGAGATCTTTTCCGATGCCGGATTCGACCTCGATCGAGAGGTGCCGATGCACCGTCTCGATCCGCAGTACCGCCTCATCTTCGGGTCGGGTGGGCAGATGGACGCAACCCCAGACATCGAGCGCATGGAACGTGAAATCGCCGCGATTTCACCAGGCGATGCACTAAAATTCCGCGGCTTTCTAGAGCACAACCGCCACAAGCTGGCGAGCTTCCTTCCCTTCCTGGAGTCACCGTTTGAGAGCTGGACGGACCTGCTGAAGCCGGACATGCTGAAGCTGCTTCCCCTCCTGAAGCCGTGGCTGTCGCTGGATGGTGATCTGCGCACCCACTTCAGTGATGAACGGATACGGTTGGGCTTCAGCTTCCAGTCAAAGTACCTCGGTATGAGCCCGTTTCGGTGCCCTTCGCTGTTCTCCATTCTTTCGTTCCTTGAATACGAGCATGGCGTGTTCCATCCGGTCGGTGGTTGCGGTGCGGTGACCTCCACCATGGCCCGTTTAGCCGAGCAGATGGGTGTAGAAATTCTGCTGGATGAACCAGTGGAGGAGTTACTGGTTGAAGGTGGCGAAGCGCGCGGCGTCCGCACCGCACAACGCACCCTGCACGCCGACGCCGTTGTAGTAAATGCCGATTTCGCTGAGGCCATGCAGAAGCTGCTGCCCGGCAAACATCGCCGACGGTGGACAGACAAGCGTATTGCTGGGAAACGTTTCTCCTGCTCCACCTTCATGATGTATCTGGGCATTGAAGGCCGGTACGACGATGTTGCTCATCACACGATCTATCTTGCAAAAGATTACAAGCAGAACTTACGAGATATCGAGAGTTCGCATCGTCTGTCGGAAGAACCAAGCTTCTATGTGCAGAACGCCAGCGTGACCGATCCGACGCTTGCCCCGAAGGGCCACTCCACCCTGTATGTGCTTCTTCCCGTGACGCACGAGGTTGAAGGCATCAACTGGGAACAGGAGCAGCAGCGCTTCCGTGCCCTTGCCCTGAAGCAGATTGAGAAGATTGGCCTGACGAATGTAGAGGAGCGCATCTGCACCGAACGCATCCTGACGCCGCGTGGCTGGCGTGATGAGTTTGGCTTGCACAAGGGCGCGACGTTCTCCATGGCGCACTCGCTTGGACAGATGCTGCACCTTCGGCCGCACAATCGCTTCGAGGATGTGCGCGGGATGTACCTCGTTGGCGGTGGGACCCACCCGGGTTCAGGGCTGCCGGTCATCTTTCAGTCGGCGCGCATCTCCTCACGTCTTCTGCTTCAAGATCTCGGGATTGAGCCGCAGTGGCACAGCTCGATGGCGACAGCCCTGGCCGAAGATCTTGTCCAGGTAGGATCATGAGTTGGGTAGCCGAGCCGGCAGTCGTGGCGGGCGGCCCTGCCCGGGCCGAGGCCGCAACCATGTCACCGAAAGACAAGACCCAGGACGAGACCTATACGAGCATCGAAGCCTGCGACGGCACGTGCTCGCTCGAAACCGCAAAGACGTCAGAGCCGGTGCTCATCGAAGCGCAGCGCCGCTGGGCTGCTCGCCCGCTAGGAGAGCGCCTCCAGGTCCTTCGGCGCGCTCGTCATGCAATGGCAACCCACGCTTCTGCGTTTGCCAAAGCGATCTCCCCTGCTTTATCGCGTTCGGAAGCCGATACCCTTATCGCTGAGCTGCTGCCCCTGCTCGATGCCATGCGCTTTCTGGAGCGTCAGGCCCGGCGCATCCTGGCGCCCCGTGTGCTCGGCAGTAAGGGCCGGCCGCTTTGGCTGACCGGTGTGCGTTCTGAGGTCCATCGCGAGCCGCTGGGACACATTCTCGTCATTGCGCCCGCAAATTTTCCGCTATTTCTGCCAGGTGTGCAGGTTGTGCAGGCGCTTGCAGCCGGCAATGCTGTGACCTGGAAGCCCGGCGAAGGTGGCGCAAAGATCGCCGGCCTTATGGCCTTCGCTCTGCAGCAGGCCGGCTTGCCGCGGGGTGTGCTCCACATCACCGAGGAGAGCGTGGAAGCAGCCCGCTCGGCCCTGGCTCGGCAACCTGACAAGGTCATCTTCACAGGATCTTTCCGGGGCGGCCAAGCCGTTCTCGCCACCGCTGCGGAGAACGCCATACCCGCCGTTGTCGAGCTCTCCGGAGCCGACGCTGTGGTGGTACTGCCGTCAGCCGACCTGAACGTTGCAGCAAAGGCGATCGCCTTCGGTCTGCGCCTGAATGGTGGTGAGGTCTGCATGTCGCCGCGGCGTTTGCTCGGCACCTCGGAAACGCTGCGGGCACTGCGTCCCCTGCTGGACCGGGAGCTTGCCAAGATCCCGCCAGTGGTGCTGAAGCCGCGTACCGCAGACCTGTTACGCGAGCTCGCGGGAGACGCCCTGTTGCGTGGCGCGACGCTCGCCGGCGATGTGACGCCGGAGGCGCAACGGCCGTTGTTGATTGAGAAGGCTCGACCGGAGATGGCAATCACACGCAGCGACCTGTTTGCGCCGGTGCTGTCCGTGCTCCAGGTGCCGAGCACACTGCATCTGGCCGAGGCCGTGAACGACTGTCCGTTTGCCCTCGCGGCTGCGATCTTCGGCAATGGGCGCGAAGCACGTGCTCTTGGGGAGCTGTTGCGTGTGGGCACTGTGCTCATCAACGACCTGATTGCGCCCACGGCGGATCCGCGGGTGCCCTTTGGCGGGCGGGGGCGGAGCGGCTACGGCGTGACGCGTGGTGCGGAAGGCCTGCTGGAGATGACCGCGGTGAAGACGGTGCTTGTTCGCCGCAAAGGGACGACCAGGCAGTACGAGCCAATGGGTGCTTCGGAACTGCCGCTGTTCCTTGGCCTGCTCGGTGTGCTGCACGGTGGCTCGCTGGCACAGCGGTGGAAGGGCCTGCGTGGTGTTGTCGCCGCCGGGCGCTCACGATAAGGCAGGTCGGCGTTCCTACCTGCAATGGGATTGAGGAGTTTGTGATGCGAGTTGGAATCATCGGTTCAGGGTTAGCGGGATTGGCAGCAGCATGCACATCCGCGGCGCGCGGGCACAGCGTGACGGTGTTTGAGAAGAACTCCTGGCTCGGGGGCAAGGCAGCACAGTTGCAGGAGGAAGGTTTCCGCTTCGATATGGGGCCGACCATCCTGATTCAGCCCTCCATGCTGCGCAAGATCTTCGCCGAGGCCGGCCGCAATCTCGACGACTACGTCACGATGGTTCGCCTGGATCCGCAGTGGCGCTGCTTCTTCGACAACGGCGCAGTTATTGATCTGCTCGACGACGAGAGCACGATGATTGCCAACCTCGAAGCACGCTGGCCCGGGATGGGCAAGGGCTACAAGCGCCTTATGGAGCTCTCCGAGAATCTCCACGAGATCTCCGACAAGTTCTTCTTCTGGAAGAGTGTTGGCGGCATGAAGGACACCTTTGAGGTCAAGGGTGCCTTTGACGTGAAGGTGCTCAAAGATGTAATGCGCATGCGGCTTGGCAAGACAGTTGCCGGTACGATCCGCGAGTTCATCTCTGAGCCTGAGACCGCGCAGATGCTGGACCATATGGTGCAGTATGTGGGTTCGTCGCCAGATGCCTCACCCGCGATCCTGACCGCCATCGGTCATATGCAGATGCAGGAAGGTATCTGGTATCCCATGGGCGGCACGCGCGCCGTGCCTGAGGCGATGGTGAAGCTTGCTACCGAGCTTGGTGTGATCTTCCACACCGACACCGATGTGGAGCGCATTCTCACCGAGGACACCGGCGGCCACACGCACGTCTCCGGGCTGCTCACAACCACCGGGGAGCAGTACCGGTTCGACGCCATCGTGAGCAATGAAGACGCGGTGCGCACGCATCGTGAGCTACTCAGCCGCACTCCCGCCGCACGCAAGTTCGATCATGCGCGCAAGTATGAGCCGGCGTGCTCTGGCGTTGTCCTGTACCTCGGGCTCAAGGAGCAGTATGAGCACCTGGCGCACCATGACTTTGTCTTCTCGCGCGATCCGCATGAGGAGTTCCACGCCATCTACGACGAGGGTGTGCCCGCACCGGATCCAACCTGCTATCTCGCGTGTACCGCCGCGACCGACCCACGCAGCGCACCCGCAGGCGGCGAGGCCATGTATGTTCTGGTCCACACGCCGTATCTGCGCCCCGGGCAGGACTGGACCAAGATGTTCCCCGCGTACCGTCAGGTCATCCTGGACAAGTTGAAGCGCACCGCGGGCTGCACCGACATTGAAGACCGCATCGTCTTCGAGCGTGCGCTGACGCCGCAGGATATCCACGAACGCTACCGCGTGCTAAATGGTGCAATCTACGGCATCAGCTCACATGGTCGCTTTCAAGGAGCCTTCAAACCAGCCAACCGGTCGCGTGAGTTGGCAGGACTGTACCTCGCAGGGGGCGCGGCACACCCGGGTCCCGGTATGCCAATGGTGATGATGTCTGGATGGATTGCCGCGGATTCACTGGACGCCGACGCCAAGTCCGCCGATCGACGCACACCGGCATACGCCTGAGTCTGCGGCGAAATTCAGCGGTCGCAGGCGCGGCGTAGCATAGGGTATGCCGTTGCAGCGTTCCCTTCCCAGCATCTCTCCTCTTGCCCTAAGGCTCTTCCGGCGTGTGGTGCGGCGCTACTTTCGACGGCATTTTCGTGACATTCTGGCACAATTTCCGGAGCGCCTGAAGGCACAGTCCGGACCTCTGATCGTCTACGGCAATCACTCGTCGTGGTGGGATCCCATGCTGCTTGTTTTTCTTGGAGAGACGCTGTTGCCCGGCCGCCGGCACTACGCCCCGATGGATAGCCGCGCGCTCGCGCAGTATCCCATTCTGCGGAAGCTGGGCATCTTCCCGGTGGAGATGTCTTCCACACGGGGAGCCGCGCAGTTTCTGCGCACCGCCGAAGCCATCCTGCAGGACGGCGGCGTGCTTTGGCTTACGCCGCAGGGGCGCTTTGCCGATCCCCGCGAGTTCCCGTTGGCGTTTAAACCTGGGCTCGCCTCGCTCGCGATGCGCCTGCCGCAGATCCCGCTGGTACCGCTTGCGATCGAGTACACGTTCTGGGATGAGCGCCTGCCCGAAACGCTGATTCGGTTTGGCGAGCCCGCACACGTTACACCGGACAGCACCACCGCCGAAGCGACACGCCAACTCGAAAATGGCCTCGCCGACGCTATGTATAGCCTGCAGGCGGCTGCCATGACGCGGGATCCAACGCGCTTCGAAGTGTTGTTTACGGGCGCACGCGGAACCGGTGGAGCCTATGCGCTGATTCGGCGCCTCCGGGCGATGCTGCACGGGCGCCGGCCGACGCTGGACCACACGCAACGGGACGGGGTATAGCGCGTTGCCAACACGGAGACATGCGGTCGTGGGAGAATAGCGCCGATGCTCACGGACGTGGTGATTGCACTTTCGGCGTTGTGCGCGGTGGTGCCGGCGCTGCTGTTTTGCGTGAACCTGCGACGCTATCGGCTACCGGCGCCGGCGGCAGCGGTTGGAGCCCACTCCATCTCCGTGCTGATCCCGGCCCGCAATGAAGAGGCCAACATCGGCACGGCGCTGCTCTGTGTTCTGGCGAGCCACAACGTCGACATGGAAGTGCTGGTGCTGGACGACGATTCAACCGACCGCACCGGGGACATCGTGCGATCAGTAGCGGCAACGGACCCACGCGTGCGGCTGGTGTGTGGTCGCGGATTGCCCCCCGGATGGAACGGCAAACAGCATGCCTGCTGGGTGCTCGCCGGTGAATCATCGAACGACCTTCTGGTGTTCCTTGATGCGGATGTACGCGTCGCGCCAGCCTTGCTCCAGCGCATGGCAAGCTTTCGTCAGGGCGCAAAGGCTTCCCTGGTGTCAGGCTTTCCGCAGTTGATCACGGAGACGTGGCTGGAGCAATTGCTTCTGCCGCTGATCCACTTTGTGCTACTCGGCTTTTTGCCAATGGGCTCCATGCGGCGCTCGACGCGAGCCTCGTTCGCCGCCGGTTGTGGCCAGTTCATGATGGTGGATCGTACGACCTACTTCGCGAGCGGCGGACATGGCGCTCTGCGCGAGACCATGCACGATGGCTTGATGTTGCCCCGTTGCGTGCGCAGCGCCGGCTACAAGACCGATCTTGCCGATATTACCGAGTTGGCCAGTGTGCGCATGTACGACTCGGCTGTGAAGGTGTGGTTTGGCCTGGCAAAGAATGCCACGGAAGGCATTGCGAGCGCGGGTAAAATCCTGCCGTTGACCGCAATCCTGCTCGCAGGGCAGGTCCTGCCGGCAATCCTTGCCGTCGCCATCATCTTCGGCTTCGTGTGGGTGTCCCTTCTGGGCAAAGGGCCCGGGGTGAGTGCGCAAATCCACGCACCGCGTGCAGTTCTGTGGATGGCGGCGACGCTTGTGGTCAGCCTGATTGCGAGCTATCTTCCACGCTTGCTGGCAGTGCGTCGCTTTCACCAGCCGCTGCGATCGGCGCTGCTGCATCCGCTCGGGATTTTGTTGCTGCTTGCGGTGCAGTGGTACGCCCTGGGGCGCAAGGTGTTTGGCAGGCCGGTGGGCTGGCGTCAGCGAACCTACTCAAGCGAGACCGGCACACAGGTTGGTTAGCGCTTCACGCCGACTCGTAGTAACGCGCGAAGCTCGTGTCCGTCTCGTAGATCGTGCAGTCTTTTACGCGAACGCGGCCGACGGTCATCGTGTGCAGTTCGGTTGCGGTGCGATCGAAGAAGAACTTTGCCAGGTTTTCGGCCGATGGATTCAGCGTGGTGAACGGCTCGAGGTCATTGATCATCTGGTGATCGAGAAAGTCGACGGTGGGTTTGAGCACCTGCTTCAGCAGCTTGAAATCGAGCAAAAGGCCGTTTGATTCCAGTTCCGCGCCGACCAGTGTGACGAGCACGCGATAGTTGTGGCCGTGCGGGTTCTCACACTTGCCGTAGTAGTCGCGAAGGTAGTGGCCGGACGAAAAACCGGCCTGCACGGTGACCTCAAACATGGTGGCGGCTGCACTCCTGGAAGCAGGGGGAAAGGTTTCGCTTTGGCATTTAGTGATTCGGGCTCTTGGACCCGGGATCCGTCCGGCTGTCAGCACGGCGTTTCTGTTCGCGCTCCCGCTCGGCGCGGCGCTCCGCCTGCTCGAAGAGCGAAGACAGGATGCCCGCGAGCGCAACGATGAGCGCTACCGCAATCAGGGCGATGCCTGTGGTGCGCCACAGCGAGGCATCCCCGGGCGAGCCCGCCGTGTCGCCCGCGATGTTGGTGAAGCTGAGCACGACGGAGATGGTGGCCAGGGTGCCGAGCGTGCCCGCGAGGATGTAGAGGTTGCGTCCCATACGCCTGCCCTAAGGATACGCACTCTGGGGGGAGCCAAACAGTCTGGGCCAGGGTCCGTGTGCGCGTAACGCACCCCTTCCTCAGCAAAAACCTTGTATGCGGCGTCTGTTTGGTACGACCATGGGACGAGCGAGGCCACACCGTATGCATCCGACCGGCAACCGTACGTGCGTGACCTTTGTGGCCCTGCTGCTCCTGTGTGCCTTCGGCAGCCATGCGCAGACTGCCGCAGATCCCCTCCTGACTCCAATCCTGAACCCGATCCTGGATCATCCGGATCCCTTCATCACGCCTCATCCGGTGAATGGGCGATACCTGTTGCTGGCGTCCGCGATGGAGAACATCACGATCTGGAGTGGCAGGTCCGTGCCGACCGCGGCGTCGCAGGCAACCGTCGTGTTTCGGCCAACCGACAGCATGCGCGAGATCTGGTCGCCTACGCTGTGGAAGCTGGCAGGCAGGTGGTGGATCTATTTCACCGCACGCGAGGCGGGCAAAGAGCACGCTATCTATGCTTTGGAGTCCGATACGGCAGACCCGCTGGGCACATACAGCTTCGAGGGCGCGCTCCCGCTTGGCCGGCCGGCAATCGATCCATCGCTGTTGACGGTAGCGGGCGTGAACTACCTGATGTACGTTACGGTCGATGGTGGGGCGAACGAGATCCACGCTGTGCGCCTCGCCGCCCCGATGCAGCCAAGCGGCGAAGCTGCGCTGATCGCCAGGCCCGAGTACCCGTGGGAACAAGGTGCAGGGAGCACAAAAACGTATCCGGTGAACGAAGGCCCAACGGCGCTGTACCACGCCGGCAAGACCTTCATCGTGTACTCGGCTTCCGACACCGCCTCACCCGCGTATTGCCTAGGGCTGCTGCAGTTCAAGGGCGGCGACCCGCTGCGAGCGGGAGCCTGGGTGAAGTCTCCTCAGCCGGTATTTACGGCCTCCCCGGCGCACGGCATCTATGGGCCCGGACGCGGCACCTTTGCGCAGGGAGCTGATGGCGCCGACTGGTTGCTGTATGCAGCGAGGACGAGTGCAACGCCCACTGAGGCGGGTCGCGCGACGAGGGCGCAACGGTTTACCTGGGCCGCAAACGGGATGCCGGAGTTCGGCCAACCGCTGCCCGACGGGCCAATCACCACGGCGAAGTAGCTTCGTGTCGACTACAGGCGACATCAGTGTTCCGTTCCGACCGGTTCTGCATAGGATCGCTGTACCTTTACTTTCCGGTGGATAACCC
>CAXTFS010000003.1:0-32215 GCA_964243395.1 uncultured Acidobacteriaceae bacterium
CCTGACGCTGGTTCCAGAACGCGTGCGGCGTGCGCTGCACCTGGACACGTTCAGGGTTTTTCTTTACGAGAACGACCGGTTCAGCCAGCGCAACGCAGACGCAACACCCATCCCGGGCGCGTACGCCTTTGCCGCGAGCTCGGTAGTGGTGCTGCGTTTGAAGCGGGAGAGCAAGCCGGCCGTGTTCAGCCGTAAGCGCCCCGACGGCTGGCAGCTGCTGGCTACAGCGGAGGAGATCGATGCACTGGACACGCTGGGCACGCAGGTGCTGGTGGCGCTTGAAGGGCGCATGAACCTGGTGGGGTTTGCGTCGCTCTCCCGCGCTCCGGGCGAGCCGCCTCTGACCGCATCGGAGATGCATTTCCTGCGGCAATTCGGCACCAACTTCGGACAGAGCCTGGAGACCGCGATCCTGCTCGAACGCTTAAGTGGCGAGGCCGTGCGCCGTGCTCACATGACCCGCGAACTCGAGCTTGCGCGTGAGGTGCAGGAGCGGCTTCTGCCCCAGGAGATCCCCTCCATCGCTGGCCTCGAAGCTGCCGCCTCGTATCGCAGCGCAGAGCAGATTGGCGGCGACTACTACGACCTGTTCCTTACTGCGACGGGCTCGCTGTGCGTTGTTGTGGCCGATGTCAGTGGTCACGGTATCTCCTCCGCGCTGCTGATGGCGGCACTCCGTGCTTCGCTGCACTGCCTGCTGGAGCAGACCGAGGATGACCTGGCGACTGCGATGGCCTACCTGAATCACTTGCTCTACCAATCCTCGTCGATGAACCGCTACGCCACGCTTTTTGTTCTGGTGCACCGGCCGGGAAGTGGGACGCTGACGTACGTGAACGCGGGCCACAACCCACCCTTTCTGCTACACGCGGATGGCTCCGTCGACCGGCTTACCACCGGTGGCCCCGTGATCGGCCTTTTGCCGGCAGCGGAGTGGCAGCAGGCCACGGTCCCCTTCGGCACGGGTGAGATCGTGCTGGCGTACACCGACGGCATCTCCGAGACCACGAACACCGCCGACGAAGAGTGGGGTGACGCGCGCCTTCTGCAGGCGTTCATCTCCGCGCCGGCAGGCCCGGCACCGGACAAGATCAGGCACGTGCTCGAGCAACTGGAACACTTCACCGGAGCTGTGCCGCAAGCGGACGACCGGACCCTGCTTCTGCTGCATCGGCGTGAGGTGTAGGTCTCCGAGCCATCGCGTCTCACAGACCCGCTGTTCGTTTCTGAACACAGAGAACATAAAACCGAACACTTCTCGTTCTTCTTCACCACAGGGGGGCGCAAGTGGCGTCATTCGGCGGCATCTGGCGGCAAATGGGGACACGAGTTTGGCAGCGCAATTGCTTTGCTCGTAGAGAGCGAGGATGCCCATGCGTGAATTTCTATCTGCGTTTCGAGTGTTTCGGAAGGCGCCCGGCTTTGCTGCCACGGTGATCGTCACGCTGGCCCTGGGCATCGGCGCGAACACGGCCATCTTCACGCTGGTTCATGCGGTACTGCTGCGGTCCCTACCGGTCCAGGATCCCAAAGCGCTCTACCGGCTTGGCGATCAGGCGCTTACGGGGCAGTACGGCGGCTTCCCGGACTCTACCCGCGGTGGAGATTTCTCCGTCTTCTCGTACCCGCTGTACAAGCACCTTGTAGAAACCGTTCCCGCGCTCCATGACACGGCCGCCATGGAGTCCGGTGGCGACGGGATGAACGTGCGTCAGGGTTCCGCACCGGCGCGCGCCCAGGTTATTGAGTTCGTGTCCGGCAACTACTTCAGCACTCTGGGCATTGGTACCTTCGCCGGCCGTACCTTCGCTGTGGCGGATGACACCCCTTCGTCCACGCCGGTCGCGGTGGTCAGCTATGCTTCCTGGCAGGCCAATTACGCGAGCGATCCAAGGATCGTCGGCCAGACCCTGACCTTTCAGGGCAAGCCCGTCACGGTCGTTGGAGTCGCGCCCGCGGGGTTCTTCGGAGACCGGCTCAATGCCAATCCTCCTGACTTCTGGCTGCCCCTTGCAATTGAAACCGCCCTCGATGGTGGCCTCACGGTGCTGCAGAAGCCTGACATCAACTGGCTGAATCTGATCGCCCGCGTGCCGAAGGGCGTTCAGCCCGCCATGCTTGCGGAGCAGGTCTCCATTGAGCTTCGTCACTGGCTGGCGACTTTACCAAACCCCAGTGAGAGCACCACGCCTGCGGTCCTCGCCCGGCAACATGTCGTGGTGGTGCCGGGTGGATCCGGCATTCAGGTGCTGCAACAGCAGGAGAGCAAGGGGCTGTATCTGCTCACGGGGATATGCCTTCTTGTGCTGCTGGTAGCGTGCGCTAACGTGGCCAACCTGTTGCTCGCCCGCAGCGCTTCGCAGCGCGCCGACGTGGCCCTGCGCATCGCCCTGGGAGCCTCCCGCATCCGGCTGCTCCGGCGCATGATGACGGAGAGCATGGTGTTGGCCTGCTCCGGTGGCGTTGTCGGCCTGGTGTTCGCGTACGGCTGCACGCGGTTGATTCTGGCGCTCGCGTTCCCGGATGCACCGCAATTGCCGATCAGTGCCAACCCATCGCTGCCCGTGCTCGCGTTTGCGTTATTTCTGTCGGTCTTGACCGGCGTTGTGTTCGGCATCATCCCTGCATGGAATGCATCGCGGGCTGATCCTGCAGAAGCCTTGCGTGGCGTGAATCGATCGACGCGCGATCGTGCTTCGTTGCCGCAACGTGCGCTGGTCATCTTCCAGGCCGCGCTTTCCCTTCTGCTTCTGGTCAGCGCGGGCATGTTCACCAGAAGCCTCAGCAACCTCCAACACCAGGATCTTGGCCTGCAGACGGCGAGCCGCTATGTGGTGCACTTCGATCCCCAGGGTGCGGGCTACACCACCGCGACGCTGCCGGCCCTCTACACCGCGCTGCATGATCGCTTTGCGGCCATCCCCGGCGTCGCGGACGTGGGGCTTGCGCTGTACACACCGCTGGAACAATCGTCCTTTGGCACAGAGGTCCAGATCGAAGGCCATCCAGACAGGCTAGGGAAGTCCGCGCTCTGGGATCGCGTGAGCGAAGGGTATTTCGCTTCGATCGGGCAACCGGTTCTGCAAGGGCGCGCTTTTACGGAGGACGACACCGCCACGTCGCAACGGGTCGCGGTCGTCAACCGCACCTTCGCCGAACGCTACTTTCCCGGTCAAAGCGCGCTGGGCCATCGCTTCCTTCTTGGGCAGAAGGCGGACGCTGCTGCCGATGGTGTCGAGATCGTGGGAGTGGTTGCGGATACGAAGTACATCGAGCCGGATCAGGCAACAGACCCAATGTTCTTCCTCGCCGTCTCGCAGTTCCGCACTCTCCCGTCTGCGCAGGCCGCGACCGCCGATGCGGATCGTTCCGCCTTCCTCAATGCGCTGGTGCTGCACTTCAAGGTGCCGCCCGCGAACGTCGATGCGCTGGTACGCTCCACCTTCGCCGAAATCAACGCGGATCTGCCCGTGAACAAGCTGCAGACCTTTGGCTACCAGATCTCCGGCAACTTCAGCGAGAACGTCCTGCTGGCACGACTGGCCACGCTGTTTGGCCTGCTCGCGTTGCTGCTGGCGGCCATCGGCCTGTATGGCATCACGTCCTACCAGGTAAGCCGTCGTACCAACGAGATCGGCGTGCGCATGGCACTCGGCGCGACGCGGGGCAACGTACTCCGCACGGTGCTGCAGGGCGCGCTGGGACAGGTGGGCATCGGTCTGCTTATCGGTCTTCCGCTCGCGATCCTGGGGGCTCACTCGATCGCCAGCCAGCTGTACAACGTGCACAGTTACGATCCGCTCAGCCTCGTGCTCTCGGTGGCGGCTCTTGTCGCAGCGGCAGTACTTGCCGGCATTCTTCCGGCTCGCCGCGCGGCCAGCATTGAACCTGTGAACGCGCTACGCAGTGAGTAGACCAGCAAGGCAATCCGACCGAGATTTCCGCTGAAGACGCAGCGCCGCGGTGAGTACAAACCCGGCGTTCGCACATCAGATAAAGCATGAGTTCCGCAGATGCCCTCGCAGGCGCGCCAACCAGCACGGCCCCTGACCGCCCCGTGCAGTTCAATTTTCAAAATACCTATGCGCGTCTGCCGGAGCGCTTCTACGCGAAGGTCGCGCCGACCCCGGTTACAGCACCACGGCTGATCCAGCTGAATGTTGCCTTAGCGTGCGCGCTGGGTCTCGATCCGGCGGCACTGGCAAGTCCGGAGGGCGTGGACATTCTGGCCGGCAAACGCGTCGCAGAGGGGTCCGAGCCCCTGGCGATCGCCTATGCCGGACACCAGTTCGGGTACTTCGTGCCGCAACTTGGTGATGGCCGCGCCAACCTGTTGGGCGAAGTGATTGGCCGCAATGGCGTGCGCTACGACATCCAGCTCAAAGGCTCGGGTCCTACGCCGTTTTCTCGCCGCGGCGATGGCCGTGCGGCGCTCGGTCCTGTGCTGCGCGAGTACATCCTTAGCGAAGCGATGGCTGCGTTCGGCGTGCCCACCACGCGTGCCCTGGCGGCGGTGATCACGGGGGAACGCGTGGTGCGCGATCGTGTTGTTCCCGGTGCCGTATTCACGCGCGTGGCGGCGAGCCATCTGCGCGTGGGTACCTTCCAATACTTTGGCGCGCGGGGCGACGCCGAAGGCCTGCGCACGCTGGCGGACTATGCCATCGCGCGTCATTACCCCGATGCCGCAAACGCAACCCGGCCGTACCGTGCCTTGCTGGACGGCGTGATCGCGCGACAGGCGCACCTTGTCGCGCAATGGCTGCTGCTCGGCTTTATCCACGGCGTGATGAACACCGACAACACCTCCATCTCCGGCGAGACGATCGACTATGGTCCCTGCGCCTTTATGGAAGCGTATGAGCCAGACAAGGTCTTCAGCTCCATCGATCAGAACGGGCGCTATGCCTACCGCAATCAGCCGTCCGCCATGCACTGGAACCTCACGCGCTTAGCAGAGACGCTGCTGCCGCTGATGGAGGCCGAGGAGGGTAGTGCGGAGGCTGCCCTGGCCTCGGCACAGGAGGCGCTCGCTGCCTTTGAACCGCAATTCAGCGCGGCGCACCACGCCGGCCTGTGCCGTAAACTCGGCCTCCTCACGCAACAGGAAGGCGATGCAGCCCTGGCCGGCGATCTGTTCGAGCGCATGGCCGCGAATGAAGCTGATTTCACCCTTACGTTCCGTCGTCTCTGCGCGGCCGCGGAGGCGCCGGAAGCAGACAGGGGCGTGCGCATGCTGTTTGCCGATCCGCAAGCGTACGACACTTGGGCGGCGCTTTGGCACGGGCGTCTCGCCAGGGAAGGGGTCTCGGCAGAAGCACGTGCGGCCGCGATGCGTGCGGCCAATCCGGCGTTTATTCCGCGTAACCACCTGGTAGAGATAACGCTTGCAGCCGCGGTCGATCACGGTAATTACCAGCCGTTCGAAGCCATGCTGGACGTCGTCTCGCGCCCCTATGAAGACCGGCCCGAACTGGAACTTTACGCCACACCCGCGACCCCGGAGCAGTGCGTTCGCCAGACGTTCTGTGGCACCTGACGTTCGGTAGGTCTCTGCGACTCCTTTTAGGGAAGTTCGCAGGAAAGGCTTGCTCGGCGCCCACTCCCGGGAGCAAGCTTAGGGCGAGGCTGTTCGTTATGCCCATAAAGCTACAGCTTCGAGAGAAGCACCCGCGCGCGATCCGCTGGATGCACTGGATCAACTTCCCGCTGCTTACCATCATGATCTGGAGCGGGCTGCTGATCTACTGGACCGACTCTGTACCGCCGTATGCGCATCCGCACCAGGTCTACCGCGTCGGCCTCGGGCACTGGACGTTGTTTCGCCTGTTTCCTGAGTGGTTCTGGAACATGCTGAACGCACAGTTCCAACTCACCACCGGCATGGGCTGGCACTTTCTCACCATGTGGTTCTTCGCGATCAATGGTCTTGCGTATGTGGCTTACCTTCTGTTCTCGGGCGAGTGGCGCGTACTTTGGCCGCGGCTGAGCTCGTTGGGCGAAGCGCTACAGGTCACGATGTATGACCTGCACCTGCCGTGGGCGCGGCGCAGAGGCCTGCCACCCCAGGGCAAATACAACGGTGGGCAACGCATCGCTTACTCGGCGGTGACGTTGATGGCTGGCGGCTCGCTGCTGACCGGCCTTGCGATCTATAAGCCGACGCAGACGCATTGGCTGACTGCTGCGCTGGGCGGCTATGAGATGGCGCGCTGGCTGCACTTCTGGCTCACGATGGGCTTCTGTGTTTTCTTTGTCGTACACGTTGCGCAAGTCGTTATCGCCGGCTGGAATAACTTTCGCTCCATGGTGAGCGGCTATGAGATCCAGGCGGTCGATGGCGAACAGGCGCGCGATGCCTACACCGGAGAACCAACCGGGGCGGCGGCGCATGAGTAGCCACGACGAGGCTGAGTTGGAGGCACGCAACTTGAAGGCACGCGATCAGTGGGGCGAGGGCGAACCGCGCGTGCTCGCCGAAGGCGACGCGGACACAGTGAAGCAGGCGAGTGCCGCGCGCACACGGCGCAGCTTTGTCGCTGGCGGCGTGGCTGCGGCTGCGGGGTACGGGATTTGGCACTGGATCAACAACAGCCCTCCGGTGGGTCGTCTGCAGACCGTGCTGCGGCGCAGCCTGCTGCTGAACGCCGGCTTCGATCGCCGGTTTTTCGACGAGCGTGGCCTTGCTCCCGAGTACCCACTAAGCCAGGCGGTGGATCTTCGTCTGAATGGAGTCGTGGGGCTTGCGCAGGAGATGGTGCTGGACTCCTGGCGACTGCAACTTGCGGGCGTGGCGCATGCGAAGGCGTCGCCACGGTACGTCCCCGATGTAACGGCCTGGGACTATAGGTACACCGGTGACATGCCAGCGTCCCCGCAAGCGGAGGACGTGAAGAGCGCGCCCGGTAACGACGAAGACAGCAAGAGCGGCAGCAGGAAGAGTAAATCCGCCAGTGCAGGCGGAGGTGCACCGGCAGCGCAACGGAGTGCGGGGCAGGGCTCTGCGGCTGGTGCATCTCCGCAGACCGCGAACGCGAGCCAGCCCGGGGCACCGAAGCTGCCCGCGGCCTTGCCAGGCGGGACGTCAGCGCCAGGAGCACCGTCGGGCCTCAGCATCGCTGAGCGCTTCAACCGCATGACGCAGACGATCACGGGCAAGCGTCACCAGGGAGACAGCGAAGCAGGCGCCTCCTACAGCTCGCTTGATATCGGAACGCCCGGCCTGCTGCTCAGCATGGCCGATCTGGCGCAGCTGCCTAGGATGGAGTTCGTCACGCAATTTAAATGCGTCGAAGGCTGGAGCCAGATCGTGCACTGGGGAGGCTACCGACTGCGAGATTTCATTGAGGCCTACCCGCCGGAGCGTGTGGGTGGCCGCGAGCCGCGCTACGTGTACATGGAAACACCCGATGGCAACTACTACGCGGGCTATGAGCTGCTCGCCGCGCGACATCCGCAAAGCATGCTGGTGACGGAGATGAGTGGACAGCCCTTAAGCCAGAACCACGGCGCGCCGCTACGGCTGTACATGCCCATCAAGTACGGCTACAAGCAGATCAAGCGCATCGGCCTGATTGCCTACACCGACAGCAAGCCGGATGATTACTGGACCAAGCTGGGCTATGACTGGTATGCCGGCTTGTAGCAGCATTGCCGGGCGGGCCTGCAGCTCAGCTACGATCGGGCAGCAGAGCCCAGGCGATCAGCGTCTCGCCGAACGGAAGCTCCCGGTCTAGCTCCTCTTCGAGCGCGTGGTGCTCGATGTGCATCTCGCCGTGCAACACTTCGGCTTCGCTTGCACCAACGTAGCAGAGCTCGCACACACCGATCCCGGACTCGTTCTGGACCGGCGGCCCAAAGACGCGACAGGTGAGCGGCCGCGAACTGTAGAGCTCGCAGCGGCCGGTCGCCGGGTCGAGCGCAGGGCACGGCCCGTCCGCTTGTGGCATCTCGGCGAACTCGTCCCAGGTACTGCCTTCCTCCGGATCGAGCGCCCCGCTGTACGCGTCGCCAGGGAAGAACGGCTGCAGCTCGCGGACAAGTTGCTGCGCCCGCGCCCGAATGGCTGCCGCGCGTGGTCTGTCGGCCTGCTCCAGTGCGTGCAGGCCGGCGCGCAACCGCTCGGCATCGAGGTTGGAGACGCGAAACACGCCATGGCAACACGGCGTACAACCGGGTCGGCAGGCCAGCCAGGAAGAGCCGTCGACTCGGATTGAGCGTGCTGTCGCGTCCGCAAGCGAGCTGTCGACAATCTGCACGAGCTGGGCGTCGCGGACGGGGAGCATGGCTCTATTGTCAGGCCCCGCTGCTGTGAGGCCCGCTGCGCTACAAGGACAGGAGCTCGCTCGCCGCGTGCTGCACGTCAAAGCCTTGTGAAGAAGGCAAGGCACGCGCTCCTGGTAACAAGCGAAAGTTACCGCAACGTGCTGGAACTCGTCCGGAGCATGCACTATGCTCGGGGCAACTGTCATGAGTTCCCCGCATGAAATCACGGAGATTCTGCAGCTCTGGAAACAGGGCGACGCCGGCGCGTTGGAGCGGCTGGCCCCTCTCGTGTATGAACAGCTGCATGCGATCGCCAGCGGCTACATGCGGCGGGAACGGGAAGACCATACGCTGCAGCCCACCGCGCTGGTCAGCGAGTTGTACCTGCGCCTGATGCAGCAACGGCAGGTGACCTGGGCCGATCGGGTGCACTTCTACACCTTTGCCGCGCAGATGATGCGCAACATCCTGAAAGACCACGCACGCGCGCATCTGGCGGACCGGCGCGGCGGCAAGTCCGCCATCCGTATGCCCCTCGCGGAGGACATCGCCTGGGTCGGCTCCTCGCCGGAGAACATCCTGCAACTCGACGAAGCGCTGGGCCGGCTGGAACAGATGGACGAGCGCAAGGCCCGTGTGGTCGAGATGCGCTGCTTTCTCGCGCTCAGCATGCAGGAGACCGCCGAGGTGCTCAACATCTCGCTGGCCACGGCAGAGCGAGACCTCAAGTTTTCACGCAGTTGGTTGCACCAGGCCTTGCATGGGACGGAAAGATAAAGACGCGCAGATCGACATTTGGGAGATGAGGCATGCCTGGGGAGTCGGAGACCGTTCGCTGGCGTCGCGTGGAAGCTCTGTTTCATGAGGCGTCCGCGTTGCCCTCCCTGGAACGCGCGGATTATCTGCGCCGGCAGCCGGACGTGGATGAAGCGCTGATTGCCGATGTGCTGGCGTTGCTGCAATCGGACTCCGAGGTGGCCGACCTGATCGAGTCGCCCCCTAACGACGGCAACGGCCTCTTAGAAGATTCTAGAGATTCTGGAAGTTCTGAAGACCTTTGGATCGGTCGCACCGTCGGCACGTTTCATATCTCCGCCCTGCTCGGGCAGGGCGGCATGGGGCGCGTGTACCGTGCGACACGGAGGCGCGGCGGCTTTGAGGGCACTGTCGCCATTAAGCTCATTGGGCAGTTGCTGGCATCGCCCGCCGCCCAGGGCCGCTTTCTGAACGAGCGCGAGGCCCTGGCGCAGCTACACCACCCACACATCGCCAGCCTGATCGATGGCGGTCTGACGGAAGAAGGCCTGCCCTACCTGGCGATGGAGTACGTTGCCGGCCGCCGAATCGACCAGGTCGCGGACGACCCCGCCACAACCTTGAGCACGGTGTGCCGTCTGGCCCTGCAGCTCTGCGATGCCGTCAGCTATGTTCATCGGCATCTGCTGTTGCATCGCGATCTGAAGCCCGGCAACATCCTGGTCACCGACGAAGGGGAGCTCAAGCTGCTGGACTTTGGCGCCTTCAAGTCCTTCGGGTCGGAACGGGGTGAGCCCGCCGTGACGCAGTTCGGCATGCGCGTTCTGACGTGGCGCTATGCCAGCCCCGAGCACATTGTGGGCGATGCGATGTCGACGGCGTCTGACATCTTTTCGCTCGGCATGACGCTGTACCGGGTTCTGCTTGGACACCTTCCACCGGAGTTCGCTACGCTGAACACCGACAGCTATCTGAACGCGCTGCGTGACGATCGCCTCGCTCCGGTGCACAGGCTCCTGGTGGCACGATGGAAGATCAGCACGACGCTGGCACGCGATCTCGAAGCCATTCTGCGCAAAGCGTTGCGCTTCTCCCCAGAGGGACGCTACCCCGATGCGGACGCACTCGCAGCGGACCTTGCGCGGGCGTTGGAAGGCCGCGCCATCACGGCTGTTCCGGCCACGGGGCGCTCGCTGGCGTTGCGCTTTTTGGGCCGTCATCGCACCGCCGTTTCGCTCGCGTGCCTCCTCGTGTTTCTGCTGACTGTAGCGGTCGCGGCCATGGCGCGCCAGGTGCGCGTGGTGCGCGCGGAGGAACGCCGAGCCGAGCGCGGGCTGGAAAAGGAGAGCGGCCTCAATCACTTTCTTCTGGTCGACTACTTCGAAGAGCTGAAGCGCGTTCCCGGGTCCACCGCGGCGCAGAAGGGAGCCGTGTCGCAGGCGTTGGCCTATGCCGACCGGCTGGCTTCGCTGGGCGACCGCGCCGATCTTGACCTGGACCGCGTGCAGGCTTACACGGAGATGGGATCGCTGCTCGGCAATCCCTACGAGAGCAATCTCGACAACGCGCCCGAGGGCATCCGCACGTTAGGAAAGGCAGTGCTGCTCTCGGAGAAGCTCACATCCACTGCCCCCGCCAACCTTGAGTTCGAGCAGGCCCAGGCCGCCGCGGAGCTTGCCCTGGGACGCACCTATTTCGGCTCCGGCGATCCGCAGCAGGCAGTGAAGTATCTGCTCCCTGCAGCGCAGACCAGCCAGCGCATCGCCGCCTCCGGCCATGTCGACGCAGCGATCCTTGCCCAGGCGGCTTCGGTGCTCGATGCCCTTGCCGATGTGTACGAGCTGGAAGGCGCCATCACGCTGAACAATCGACCGGAGGCGTTGCGCTGGGCAAGGCGTGCGCAGGAGGTCGACGCGCAGGGACTGGCCCTGGATCCCTCGTGTGTGCGTTGCCGTCGCGGCGTGGCGATTCAGGACTGGAAGATCGGTCTCCGGACCGATGACCCGAAGACCGTTGCCGGTCTGGCCGAGGCAGGGCTGACCACGCTGAGTGCACTGCCGCCCCGGGAGCAAGAAACACCACGCGTCCGCCGAACCGACACAATGCTTCGCCAGCAGCTGGGTATGACGTATCTGCAGTTGGGGCGCACTGCAGAAGGCTTGCAGGTCCTGGGCGAGGTGCGGCACCGGTTTCAGAAGGCCGCGGCGCTCGATGCCATCGACGCCCGTGCCCAGTTCGATCTGTTTGCGCTTGACTCTAACATCGTCGAGCCGCTGGGGCCGCACCAGGCGCAGCCCATAAAGCTCGAGGTGGGCCGAGAGATGCTCGCGACCACGGAGACGCTGGTGCGTCTGGACCGCGACAACCCGCAATGGCTGATCCACCGTTCTGCGGCGCAGGATCTGCTGGGCGAAGCCGAGCGTGAAGACGGGAACATCCAGGGGGCCGATGCGCTGGAAGATGAGGCCGCCAAAACCCTGGTCGTTTTGGCAGAGAAGCCGAAGGCCACCCCGGAGGTCCTCGATGACGCCGCGCACGCGCTGGTGCTGACGCGAAAAAGCGGCGCAATGGCGCACCAGTTTGCTGCGCGGGCTGTTGCCCAGTCTTCCCCGCCCACCGCTGACCAATACCTCACGCTGGCGGAAGGGCAACTGCTCGATGGTGACAGGGGAGGAGCAACGGTTTCGGCGCAGCGTGGGCTTGAAGCGCTGAAGAGCAAGCCGGAGAGCGTCAAGCGAACCCGCATGGAGGCGCGAGCGAGGCACGTGCTGGAGGCGGTGTCCGTGTCGCCCGCGCGTTGAGGCTGAGCGTCGCATGACGCGGTCCTTCTACCGGGTCGGCGCGCCCGCGATGTGACGCAGCAGGCTGTCGCTCAGGCTGAGGTCGCGCTGTGCCTCGGCGGCCTGGCCATCTTCGGCCTGCAGGTGAGCCAGCGTGCGGTATTGGACTGCCAGTGCATCGGAGAGCTTTGGGTCGCCGGCGCTCTCTCCACGAAGATCGTCAAGCGTTGCAGTTACGTGGAGCAGCAAGGCGCGGCGAGCCGCATCGGCCGTATCTTGCGCGGGAAGGGAGCGGTAGAGTTCGCCCTGCAGCGTTCCCGTGAGCGCCATTAACTCCTCCAAGCGCGCCTCTGCGGCTCGCTGGCCGCGCTCCGCACGAACCGTTTGCACGGCAATGGCAATCGTTGCGCCGAGCACGATCAGCACAGTGGCTGCGAGCAGGGCTGCGACCGCACGGTTGCGCCGCACCCACCGTTCGGGGGCATAGAAGCGGTCGTGACGGTACGCCTGCACGGGGCGATGTTGGAGCAACGCCTCGAGATCCAGCGAAAGATCGCGCGCGGTCCGGTAACGCGCCTCCGGCTCGTGTCGGCAAGCCTTCCTGAGAATGGCCTGGAGCTCCGGAGATATCCGTTCGGGAGCGCCGGACAGGACAGCCTCGGCCGTTTTGCCCAGCGCATAGATGTCGCCGGCCACCGTGCCGCGTGTGCCCAGGCGTTGCTCCGGGCTGGCGAAGCCGGAGGTGTACTGCGCCGCGGCAGTCGTCGCGCCGGACGGCCCCAGCCAGGTGGCGATGCCAAAATCAAGCAGCTTTACGGCACCTTCGCCGGTCACGAAGAGATTGCCCGGCTTCAGATCGCCATGGGTGACGAAACGGCTGTGCGCATAGGTCACCGCATCCGCCGCTTGTCGCAGCAGCCCGATGCGCTCGGCCTGCGAGACGTTGTTCGCGGCGCAGTACGCATCGATCGGCTCGCCGTCGATGAACTCCATGATGAGGTAGGGTGTGCCCTGCGGCAGCCGGCCGCAGTCAAGGTAGCGCACGATGCCGGCATGATCGAGCGAGCGCAGGATCTCTTCCTCGTTCGTTTCGCTCAGCGCATTCGCATACAGGATCTTGATTGCCACCCGCTGCTCGAAGTCCCGGGTGCGTTCGCCAAGATAGACCACGCCCATGCCGCCGCGGCCGAGCTCTCGCAGCACGCGAAAATTGCCGATCTGTTCAGGAACGGCAGGATGAGGCGCGGCTTCCATGCGGATCCTCTCGCCCGTATCTAACCACGGTTTGCGGGTTCCCGCGCCAATTGTTTCTCATCGTCCCCCCGGTGGCATGGCAGGCGCTGCTCCCCCGCGGGGTCCTGTTTCAGGTTGGGATCCAGGGTCGCGTTCAGGTGCGGGAAGAGGTGTACGGAAGAGCACACGGTCGCTCCCATCGCGGTCCGCGCGCATCTGCTGGTGGATCAGTCCCGCACCCGCGGCCAGCCCCAGCACCGTGGTGACGCCGCTAAGCAACAACCTCCTGCCCGTGAGCGAACCGGCATGGAGGTGGAAGCGGGACGGCTTACGCGTTCGGTCGGGCAGGGCGCTCAAAGAAGTCTCCGGTAAATGGGGTCTGTCCATACTGCGGGAACGACGCGGAAAAGCCCTCACGCAATCCGTTCACATTCTTTTCAGAAAAATTGTTTGCCCTGCGTGAGGGGTCCGGCGCGGGTTCGACGCAGTGTGTACCAGACCGCAAAAAGAACACAGGTCTCATCGGTCCACGCGCTGGCAACGGGGCGGGGACGAGGGGCGAGTGGGCGAAGTTAGCTCGGCGAAGCAGCGGCGTGCCGCCTTCCTTCGTCGCGCCTGTGCCCCGTTGTGTGTTTTGCGGATAGCAGCTCAGTTTTTTTGCGCAGAGGTTCCCGTCTGCGCACGGTTGTGGCTCAGGAGGCCTCGAAGTGCATATTGATTCGCCGTTCAACAAACCGCCGTCCTCAACTCGCGTGGCCTGCCTTGGACGGTCTCTCCGTCTTCTTGGCGGCACGCTGCTCTCCGCTTCCCTCGCTCTGGTGGCGCAAGGGGCGGGTTCGTCGCCTCACGGCGCCGCAGCCCCGGCTCCCGCCCATGCACCCACTGCGGCGCAGGCGGCCATGTTTGCGAAGCTGCCGCTGAGCTTTGAACCCAATTACGGTCAGACGGACGGGAGCGTGCAGTACATCGCGCACAGCCCCACGGCAACCGTGTTCGTCTCCGGCGCCGATGCCGTGCTGCAGACCAACCGCTTCCACAAGGACGCGCACGGTCTCGCGCAGTTCACCGGCTCTAACGCCGTGCGCATGCACCTCCTGGGCGCGGCGGAAGGGGCAACGGCCACGCCGGGGCAGCCGCTTGGCGGCACGGTCACCTACATCAAGGGCCGGGACAAGGCGAGCTGGCAGACCGGCCTGCCGACCTACGGTGCCGTGACCGCAACCGGTGTGTATCCGGGCATCGATCTCAAGTACTACGGTCGTGAAGGGCAGCTGGAGTACGACTTCATCGTTGCTCCGGACGCTGACCCCGCGGCCGTGAGGCTGCAGTTCGCCGGCACCGTGGCCACCCTAGGCAAAGGGGGCAATCTTGACCTGCCCACCGCCAACGCCACCCTGCATTTTGACAAACCCGTCGCGTACCAGACCCTCGATGGCCGGCGCGTGCCCGTCGAAGCTTCCTTTCAGGTGGCAGCGAACCACGAGGTCACCTTCAAGCTTGGCGCGTACGACCACAGCCGCGAGCTGACCATCGATCCCACGCTGATCTATCTCGGCACGCTGGGTGCGGGAACCTATCCCAACTACAACGACACCACCGCCATCACGGTCGATGGCACCGGCGCTCTCTACCTCACCGGCACCACCACCGACGCGGCCTTTCCGGTGTCGTCCGGAGCGTTCCAGACCGTGTGCGGCCCCACAGCCGGCAACTCCGGGCAACTTGAGTTTGCCGGCGGCTACTGCAACGGGACCGGCGGTGGCGAGACCGCGGCGTACGTAACCAAGCTCAGCCCCGACGGCACACAGATCGTCTACTCAACCTACCTCTCGGGCAAGTCCGGCACGGAGCGTGGCGGGTCCATCACGGTCGATGCCGCTGGCGTGGCATATCTGCTCGGCGCCACGTCTTCGAACGACTTTCCGATCACCGCGGACGCATTCCAATCCATGTGTCAGCCGTACGGCTATCCCACCCAGACCCCACAGTGCGACAACTACTACGATGGCGGCGGCTCGGAATACACGATCAATGGTCCGGTGTTCTTCTTCGCCAAGCTGAACGCAACGGGAACAGCCCTGACCTACGCCAGCTTCCTGGGCGGCAGCCCCTCGGCCTACCCCCTCGGGACGGCTTTGGACAGCAGCGGCAACTGGTACCTCTTCGGGCAGACATCGATCTTTGCTCCGAGCGCTATGGGCAACAGCTCGAACCCTGGCGTGCAGTTCCCAGGCATCACCAGCAGCGGCTACCAGACTGTTTCGACAGACATGCCCGCAGGCGGCTCGGGCCCGGCCAACAACGACATCGCCTTTGTGCTGTCGAAGTTCTCCAATGACGGACACACCCTGCTGTACGGCACCTTCTTCTCGGACCCTGTGTACAACGTGCCGCTCTATCCGCAGTCCTTTGCCGTCGGCGCGAACGGCTACGCCTTTCTCGGCGGTTACACGCAATCCACCAACATGCCCGTCACACCAGGCGCGATCAAGCCGGCCTGCCTTAGCCCCGGGACCAACTACGCCGGCGCGTACTGCAACACCTTCGACGGCTTCGTTGCGGCCATCGATACCACCAAGGCCGGTGCGGCCTCTCTCGCCTTCTCCACGCGCCTCGGCGGCACAGCGACTGGCCAGGGCTCCAACATTCCGGATCAGGAGGTACTTGGTCTCGCCGCGGACAGCAACAACAACCTCTATGCGACCGGGTACACGCTTGAATCCACCTTCCCCATCCCATCCAACGGCTACCAGGCAGCTTGCCCGCTTGGGGCCAACCCCACCGCCGCTTTCTGTAGCGCCGCCTACGCCATCAAGCTGAACTCCACCGGAACCGCTGTGCTTGCGGGCACGTTCCTCGGAGGCACCTCGCCTCGCCCGGCAGGCACGGTCGGCTACAACATCAAGCTGGACAGCAAGAACCAGGTCTACGTGTACGGCCAGTCCAATGATGGCGGTGGCGACTTCCCCACGGTGAATCCGCTGCAGGGCTATAAGGCTGGCAGTCAGCTCATCATTTCCACGCTTTCCGCGGACATGACGCAGCTGCTCTTCTCCACGCGTTTCGGCAACCCGTCCTACCCCGATCACGGCGTCAGTGTGGCCGGCGGCATGGCGCTTGACCCCAGCGGCAACATTTACTTCACCGGCACCACCACGGACGGCACCTTCGCTGGCACGGCCGGCACCTACAACACCAGCACAACCTCCGGTGGCGGCGGACGCCACACCTTCTTCGGCAAGATCTCGCCGGTGCTGGCCCTGAACACCGCCACGCTCACGCTGACGCCCGCGACGGTATCTGCCGGTGGCCAGCTCACCTACACGGCCGTCATCGCCGGCACCACCGTGACGACACCGACACCCACAGGCACCGTTACCTTCAGCCTCACGAACACCACACCCGCTACCGTCGCCGGCACGGCGATGCTCGACGCCACCGGCACCGCCACGCTCACCACGGCCGCCCCAGCCGCGGGCACCTACACCGTTGTCGCCAGCTACACCGGGGACACGGTGTACGACGTCAGCACCTCCGCTCCGGCAACGCTTACCGTCAACACGGTTGTCGCCAGCGCCGTTGCGCTGACCGCTACCCCCACCTCCGCCAAGACCGGCACCTCTGTCAGCTTCACCGCGAGCGTGACGGGCAGCGGCGGTACTCCCACGGGTACGGTGACCTTCCTCGATGGCACCAACGCGATCGGGTCGGCGCCACTGACCAACGGTGCGGCCACCATTGCGACCTCCACCCTGGCCGCCGGCGGCCACAGCATCACGGCGAGCTACGGCGGTGACAGCACCTTCGCGGGGGGTACGTCGGCTCCGCAGGTGGTCACCATCACGGCGAACACCGTCAACCTTGCCTTGGCTGTCACCTCGCCGCTCATTCCGGTCGGTGGCGCTGAGACGCTGAACGCCACGCTCTCGGGAGCCACGGGAACCACGGCTCCCACGGGGGGCATCGTGTTCTTCGATGGCAAGACGGCTATCGGCACTGTGCCGCTTGCAGGCAGCGGCGCATCCCTCACCCCAACCCTCGCCGCTGGCACCCACAGCTTCACCGCGATGTACAGTGGGGATGGGCTGTATGCTGCCGTCACCTCCGCCGCACAGACGGTGACGGTGCAGGCACCCGCCGCCACCACCACAACCCTGACAAGTTCAAGCGCGAGCGTGGCTGGCGGGGTCTCCGTGACCTTTACGGCCGCTGTCTCCTCCGCCGTGATGACGGCTGCCCCCACGGGCACGGTCACCTTCTTCGACGGAACGACCAGCCTCGGGCAGGGAACGGTCGCCAACGGCTCCGCCACCTACGCCACAAGTGCTTTAACCGTCGGATCGCACAGCATCACGGCGACCTACAGCGGCGACGCGCTCTTCCTCACCTCAACCGCCGCGGCGCTGACGCAGACAGTCGTGGCGCCCAGCATCGCCCTGTCGGCTTCCCCCGCCACCATCACCGTGACACGCGGTGGCAGTGGGACAACAACCATCACCGTAACGCCGACGGGAGCCTACAGCGGAACGATCTCCTTCTCCTGCGGTAAGCTGCCGACCGACGCCCTCTGCACCTTTGCCCCAACGACGCTCGCCTTCGCCGCTTCCACGACGGCGCAAACCGCAACCCTCACCTTTGCCACCACCGGCGGCACCGCGGCGATGCTGGGCGAACAGCCGCAGTTCTCGCGTGCGGCCCGGGTGCTCACGGCATCGTTCTTCTTTCCGCTGACGTTGCTTGGGCTGCTGCGCCGGCGTCGTGCGGTTGGCCAACTCGGCAACCAGCTCGGTAACCGGCTCGGCATGCTGGTTCTGTTCCTCCTCGCCTCCTTCGCCATCGCAGGCCTTTCGGGCTGCGGCGGTGGTCAATCCAACGCCACACCCACCGGCAGCTACACCGTCACCGTCAACGCCACGGTGAGCGGCGCGGTCGCGGCCACACTGCCTGTCAGTGTGACCGTGCAGTAAACCCTGCACCGCAAACAAGAAAGGGGGGAGCGCATCGCGCTCCTCCTTTCTTGTTGGTTCCTTCAACCGGATGCGTCTCCGCCGCGGTACTCGACAACTCCGAAAAGTGCGGCATCCTATAAGACAGGCCATGCAGACCCTCGATCCTACCCCGCACGTCTCCACTCAAGATCCACTCCCCGCGCCGGTACGGCGCACGATCGCGCTTTTGATCGAGGACGCAACCTGCCGTCGCCTCATGGAAGCTGTAGCCGCCAGCCTGGATCTCGATCCGATCCTCTGCGTAGAGGCGAACCTGCACGGTGGCGATTTCGCCCGTTACGAGATGGTCATTGCCGAGGAATCCATCGCGCGCCGCCTCCGTCCGCTGATCAATCAGTCGCAATTCACGGGCGAGGAGGTAAAGCCGGCTCTGGTTGCGCTCGGTTCGCCGGAACTTGCTTCGCTTGAGATGCAGAACGGTGATTTTGACGCTGTTCTCATCATTCCTTCCAGCCCGGGGGAGTTGACGTCCCGCTTAAGCGTCGTGCTCTACTCTCACCGTGCCCTTGCGCGGCGGTACCAATCTGCGCTGGAGGAGCTGAACTTCAATCGCAACATCTTCCGCTCCGTTACCAACGGCATCAGTGTGGCCAACGCACAGCTGCCGGACATGCCGCTGATGTACGTGAACCCGTCATTTGAATTGATGACGGGCTACAGCCTGGAAGAGGTAGAGGGCAAGAACTGCCGCTTCCTGCAGGGGTCCGACATGGATCAGCCCGGGCTTACGCTGATCCGCGAGGCCATCAGCCAGGGTCGGCAGACAGTGGCTATCCTGCGCAACCACAGAAAAGATGGCAGCCCGTTCTGGAACGAATTGACCCTCTCGCCCATCCGCAATCGTGAGGGCGAACTGACGCACTTCGTCGGCATCCAGATGGACGTCACGGAGCGCATCGAGTTTGAGTCTGCTCTGCGCGAAAGCGAAAAGCTTGCCGCGGTGGGTCGGCTCGCCTCGTCCATCTCGCACGAGATCAATAACCCGCTCGAAGCCGTGATGAATCTCATCTATCTCGCCGCGCAGGTGGCGCCGGCCACGGAAGAGAACCGTGAAGCGCTGGGCTATCTGAAGCAGGCCGATGAAGAGCTGCGACGCGTCAAGTTAATCACCGCACAGTCCCTGCGCTTTTACAAGCAGTCGTCCGGTCCTGAGGCGGTACTGTGCTCCGATCTGGTGGGCTCTGTGCTGGAGCTCTACCGTGGCCGGCTGGAGAACTACAACGTCCGTGCGGAGCGGCGCGAACGCTCCACGCAACACATCGTCGGCCTGGCCAGCGAACTGCGTCAGGTGCTCAGCAACCTGGTTGGCAACGCGGTCGACGCCATGAAGGGCAACGGTGGCGACCTGCTGCTGCGCACCCGCGAGGCCACCTGGTGGCGCAACGACAAGACCGGCGTCCTGATCACCATCGCCGACACCGGAACGGGCATGGCCGAAGAGACGCTGAGCAAGATCTACAAGGCGTTTTACACCACCAAGGGCGTCGGCGGCACAGGGCTGGGGCTTTGGATCAGCAGTGAAATCGTGACACGGCATCACGGCCACCTGAAGGTCAGGAGCTCCGTGCGCGCCGGGGCAAGTTACACCGTCTTCGAGCTTTTTCTGCCCTACCAGGGCGCGGCCGGCGAGGCCTCCAGCAGCTCCGGAGAACATCTGCAAATGACCGGGCCATCGGTGGGAGCCTAGACCGGGTGCACCACCACTTTGTGGTTCCGCAGGGAAGCGGAGGATCTGCTTCTGCCCTCTGCCCAAGCCCGCACAGGCGATCACAGCTGCCGCACCAGCAGCAACGTCATATCATCCGGCTGCTCCTGGTTGCCGATCCATGCCTTCAGTGTTTCGAAGGTCTCTTCCACAACCAGCGGCAAGGCCTGGTTGCGATGAAGCAGCAGCTGCTCGAGCAGACGATCCTCGCCGAACTCCTTGTCGTTCTTCTCCGGTTCGGTCAGGCCATCGGTGTAGGCCACCAGCAGATCGCCAGGATGTAACTGGATGGTGGCCTCGTCATAGGTCAGCCCGTCGAGCAGACCCACCACCGAGCCACCCACATCGAGCCTCCGGACACGGCCGTCCTGCGAAAGCACAAAGGGCGTCAGGTGACCGCCGTTCGAATACACCAGCCGCCGCGTCTCCGGGTCGTAAAACGCGAGAAACAGTGTGGCGTATTTGTTCGCCTGTGTGCTTGAAAACAGGTGCCGGTTCAGCAGCTCGAGCAGCCGCGCCGGTGAAGGCGTCCGGGCATTGTCACCCAGGCTGAAGGCGCGCACCGCGGAGTGCAGCGAAGCCATCAGCAGCGCCGCCGAGATCCCCTTGCCGCTGATATCGCCAAGCGCGATGCAGGTCTGGTGCTCATGCTCAAAGATGAAATCGAAGTAGTCGCCACTCACCGTGCGCGCGGGCAGACACACGGCATGCAGCTGCAGACCGGGCGCCGATACCGGCGACTGCGGAAACAGATTGCGCTGCACCTCCTGCGCGATGGCAAGCTCGCTGATCAGTCGCTCCTTTTCGCGCTGTTGCACCAGCAGATCTTCAATGGAGCCGGCCATCGAGTTGAAAGACGTGGCCAGCGCGCCCAGCTGATCCTTGCGCTCCTGGGTCACGCGGTAGCCGAGATTCCCCTTGTCGATCTCGGTGGTGCCGCGATACAGGCCAGCAACCGATCGCGTGATGGTGCGGCTGAGCCGCGTGGCCATCCAGAGCGCCAGTAACTCAAGCAGGGCAAAGACTCCCGCGATGGCCACCAGCAGCGTTCGGACAAAACTGCCTACGTCCATCGACGTGGCAAACAGATGGTTGTAGAGCGCGCTTGGCCGAGAGATCACCACCAGCATGGCAGCCCGCTTGCCGCCATCACTCCAGCCCACAACCGGCAGCGGCGCCGTAAAGTAGACGCGCTGATCGAACAGGTGCGTCGCTGCCGGGAGCACACCTCCACTGATCGCGGAGAAGCCTTCATCGGAACCGCTCGTTGCGGGCGGTACCGCTGTGTTCGCCACCGGCTGCGGCCCAGCCGGCTTTCCCGCGGGAACAGGACGATGGGCGGACGTTGCAGGTTTCGGCTTCGGTGGTTTGGACGTGTCCGGCGCTGGTGTCCTGGGAACAGCCGGCGGCGTTGGTTTCGGAGCGGCCTGCGGCGGATGCGCCACGATCCCCGCCAGCCGATCCCGTGCTGCCTCGACGTTCTGTTGCCCTTGCACCTGCTTCCGCTGCAGTTCGGTTTGCGCCGCCTGCACGCTCTCCTCTGCGGTCTTTCGCTCCCCGGCGGAGGTGTCCGGAGACTTCTTGGCGTTTTCGAGCTGTGTCCTCGCGTCGCTCAGCGTCTCCTGTGCGTCGCTCACCTGATCCTGCGCGTCCCTCTGCGCGTCGTCGAGCTCCTCCCGCCCCTCGCTCTGGACGTCGCGGAGTTCTTCCCTGGCGTTGCTCCTGGCATCGTGTGCAGCATCGCGCGCTGCCTGGGCGCTGTCGGCCTCCTGCTCCGCGGTTTGCGCTTCCTTCTCCGGGTTGCCAACGTCACCCGAGCGCAGTCCGAAGCCGGAAAAAATCATCATGCGCCCGACGGAAGCAGCCATCGAGTTCAGGGCCGCATGATCCAGCTCCAGCGCACCCAGCACTTCGCCGGTCTTCGGTCCTTCCTGGGCGCGCGAATACCGGCAAAGGTAGAGTTTATCGTTCAGCACGACGAGATTGTGGAAGCCAATCTGCATCCAGGCGGGTTTCGGTTGGCCATCAAAGGGGCTTGCCGGCGAGAATCCGCGTTTGGACACGATCGGCACGGTATGCCAGATGCCGTTCTGCAGCGAGGCAAGGGAGAACTGCCCCTCCCGTGTGTTGCCGTTCTGCTCAAAGTTCAATGGCTCTGTTGTCGGCTTCAAGCCCTGCGACATCTGCAGGCTGGCAAGGTCCGTGGTCTCACCGCGCAGCAGCTCTGCTGCTTCATTGATCGACGCCAGGGCGGAGTTGATCGAGTACTGACCCGCAAGGATGTAACCCGCAATCGCGGTCAACGTGCCAAACAGCACGACCGGCGCCAGGCCCATCAGGATGTAGGTCACGATGAGCCGGTTGCTCACCTTCCAAAGCAGGCGGCGACTCAACAACCGAAACAGCAGAATCAGCAGAAAAGGCGAAGCCAACAAAGAGAACGTAATGGCCCAGCCCACAAAAAAGCCACCCGCCCCACCCTCGCCCAGAATTAGCCGCAGCAGGACACAAACAACGGTGATCGTCGAGAGCCAGAGCGCGATGTGCCCCACGCGGCTCTTCGGCGTAGGCCAGTAACGCCGCGGATTCCAGCTGCCTGCCGTTCTTTCAGTCATGCGGCGCGTACTCCGTCCTTGGGCTTTCCCAATGAGTGTACGCAGCGAGGGCTGCGTGGCAGAGACGAATCGTGCAAAACCGGCCGCTCCGCCCTGCGCCTGAAATGCCCAGGCGGTTGGGCGACGCGAGGCTGCCGCGAAGCCGAGCTCCTCCTTGACGGGCTAGGAGAGGCGGGAGCAGAATGCCCCCTAGACGCACAAGGAGAGACCGTTGACGAAATCGGTAGATCTGCTGCAGGGGACCCTGGACATGCTGATCCTGAAAGCCGTGTCGCTGGGTCGGCTGCATGGGTACGGTGTTCTGCTGCGCATTGGGCAGATTTCGGGCGATCAGCTCATCGTGCAGCAGGGTTCGCTGTACCCGGCCCTGTATCGTCTGGAGCACAACGGCGCTCTACTGAGCGAGTGGGGGGAAAGCGACAACAATCGCAAGGCGAAGTTCTACACCCTGTCCGCCGCGGGCCGAGAGCAGTTGGAAAGTGAGACAGAAAAGTGGGCGCGGATGGCCAAAGTAGTGAGCGCCATTCTGCGCGTGACCGCTGCACCGGAGGGCTCGCGATGACCGCCTGGATGCAACGCCTCCGATCGTCGGTGCGCGCCCTGTGGGGACGGCGGCAGCTCGAAGCCGAGATGGAGACCGAGCTGCGTTTTCACCTGGAAAGCCGCACCGCGGACCTGATCCGCGAGGGCCGCACGTCCGGGGAGGCTGCGCGGCAGGCACGCGTCGAGTTCGGCGGAATGGCCTCTCACAAGGATGCGATGCGTGCCTCGCTTGGCCTGCGCTGGACCGATGATGTGCGGACCGATCTCGCCTATGGCCTGCGCGTGCTCCGCAAGAGCCGAGGCTTCACGCTGGTCGCGGCCGGATCGCTGGCTCTGGGCATCGGCGCAAACAGCACCATGTTCTCCGTTGCGAACGAGATGCTCTATGAGCGGCTCGCGGTGCCGCATGCCGGTGAGTTGCGCCTGCTGTTCCACGAGGACGATCCGCACTCGGTCATCCACGACAGCTGGGGCAGCTGGAACACCGCAGAGAATGGCAACTCCATCTCCGATGTGTTTCCGTATCCGGTCTACGAAATCCTGCGCGCGAAGGGTGGCGGCGTGCCGGAGATCTTCGCCTTCAAAGACATCGGCAACGTCAACGTAACCGCAGGCGGGGACGCGCGATCCGTGCAGGCGGAACTCGTCTCCGGCAACTTCTATGGGCAGATGAGGACGGTTCCGGCGCTGGGCCGAAACCTCCTGCCCTCGGATGATGGCGCGCCCGGCAGTGGGCCTGTCGCCGTGATCAGCTACGGGTTCTGGCAACGCGCTTTCGGCGGCTCGCCCGCGGTGATCGGCCGGACGATCCACGTGGATCTCAGCGCCGTCACGATCGTCGGGGTCAACGCGCAGGGATTCACCGGCGCCGCCAGTGTGCAGAGCTCTCCTGAGCTCTTCATGCCCCTCTCGTTCCTCGGCACCATCAAGCCGGTGATGGGGGATGCCGTTCTGCTCTCCAGCCCAACGATGGCCTGGGTGAACCTGATGGCGCGGCAATCGCCGGGCGCCTCGGACGCAAAGACCCAGGCCACTCTGGATGGGATGTTCGGTGCAGCGGTCCGCGGCACGATGGCCTTCGAGAAGGGCGATACGGTTCCTCACCTGATCGTGCAGGATGGCAGCCGCGGTCTGGCCGCCAAGGCGACATGGCTGCGGCAACCCATCTACGTGCTGCTGGGGTTGACCGCCTGTGTGCTGCTGTTGGCCTGCGCCAACGTGGCCAACCTGATGCTGGCGCGCGCGAGTCACCGGGAGCGCGAGGTCGGCGTTCGACTCGCACTCGGTGCCAGCAAATCGCGCATCTTTCGCCAGGTCCTGACAGAGTCGCTGCTGCTGTCCGCACTTGGCGGCACCTTGGGTCTTCTGCTTGGCTACCTTGGACGCAACACGCTGCCGCGCCTTCTGCAGAACGCCTGGTCGGCGGACGATCTGAACGTCCCGTTCAACTGGAAGGTCTTCTGCTTTACGGCCGCGATCACGGTGTTCACGGGTATCGTCTTCGGCGTCGCTCCGGCTTGGCGCTCCTCGGCTTCGAACGTTCAGCAAACACTCAAAAAGGGGGAGCGCTCGGCCACCCGCAACCGCAAGGCCTGGAGCGGCAAGGCCGTCGTGATCTTTCAACTGGCGATCTCGACCCTGCTGGTCACCTGCTCCATGCTCTTCCTGCGAACGCTGATCAATCTCGAGTCCGTCAACCCGGGCTTCGACGCGAAGAACCTGCTGCTCTTCGAGATTGATCCGCCGAACGGACGCTATCCCGGCAGGAAGAGCATGCTGCTGCACGAGCGCCTTGTGGAGCAGATCAAGAGCATCCCCGGTGTGGAAGGGGCGAGTGTGACCGAGAGCCCGCTGATTGCGCACTACGAATCCAACAGCGGCTTCCATGTTGAAGGCACGCCGGAGCGGAAGGGGGATGACCCAAACTTCAGCGCCAATCTGGACAGCGTTGGCCCTGAGTTCTTCCACGTCATGCGCATTCCCATTCTTGCGGGAAGAAGTTTCGATGAACGGGACACGGTGACGTCGCCTCCCGTCTCGATCATCAATCAGGCACTCGCACGCAAGTTCTTTCCCGGGAGGAACCCCATCGGTCTGCGCTTCGCTACGCACACGGGCAAGGTGAACGGGATCGACACGACCGACTGGACCGAGATCATCGGCGTGTGCGCGGACACCCGATACGCCGACCTGACGAGACCTGCGCCGCCACTGCATTTTGAGGACTACCGGCAGTTCCGTCAGGACCTGAAGATGGGACTGCCCATGACGTACCTCGTGCGCTCAACGCTGAATGGGGATGCATTGGTTGCTTCGCTGCGCCGCGCGGTGCGCTCCGTGGATCCCGATCTGCCGCTGGTCGAGATCCGCACACAACAGCAACAGATCGATGCGACCACGCAGCAGGAACGCATGTTCGCAAAGCTCACCTCCGGCTTCGGTCTGCTGGCGCTTGGCCTGGCGTGCGTTGGCGTCTACGGCATCATGGCGTACACCGTCTCGCAACGGACCAACGAGATCGGCATCCGCCTGGCGCTGGGTGCCATCCGGGGGCAGATCCGGGCCATGGTGCTGCAGGAGACCGGGCTGCTGGCCATCGCGGGCGTGGCCGCAGGGCTGGCGATCACGCTGACTCTCGTTCGGCTCGTCAAGACGATGCTATACGGCCTGAGCGCCACCGATCCCGCAACACTCGGCGGCGCTGCCTCCCTGCTGCTGGCCATGGCGTTGCTTGCGGGTTGGGCGCCTGCCTACCGCGCCTCCCAGGTCGAGCCGATGGAAGCACTGCGGCACGATTAATCCCGTGCCGCTGAATCTACACGCAAGACCCATGCAGCAAGACCACACAGCGGGCCAATCAGCCGCCGCGCTACACTGAAAGCAGGAGATCCTTTCACGATGGCGCACATGGTTTTTTGCACGAAATACAAGGCAGAGATGGAAGGCTTGGACGAGCCGCCGTTCGACTCCGACTTCGGGCAGAAGATCTACAAGAACGTCTCGCAGAAGGCCTGGACCGAGTGGCTTGAGCGGCAGAAGATGTTGCTGAACGAGTATCGCCTGCAGCCCTGGACCCGTGAGGCTCAGGAGTTCCTGGTCGAGCAGATGAACGACTTCTTTTTCGGCAGCGGTGGCGAGCTCCCGAAGGAATTTGTCGCACCGGCTTCGTAGACGGGACACGGCAATCGCCGGCTCCGTCATCACCTGCAGGGTGGCCGTCAAACTGGGCTCCTGGTGTACACTGAGGCCACCCCGCGCGGGCTGTTAGTCGGCGCTTTTGTAGCAAGTCGGGACGTGGCTCAGCCTGGTAGAGCGCACCCTTGGGGTGGGTGAGGTCGCTAGTTCGAATCTAGTCGTCCCGACCATTTTCCAACCAATATTGATAGCTCCGCTAGCGCAGATCTGCGCTTACAGCCACGGGACCACGGCTCAAGTTGCCGGTCGTCCCATTAGGCTGGATCGTCAGCGATTGCGATCAACCTGCCGCGGAAGCCCTAGCTCCCAAGAGCCAGCGCAGCAGGGGTCGCCTTGCCGCGCATCACTTCACCAGCGATCTCGCGCAACTCGGGTAGAACATCGCCCAGGGCCACGGCCTCGCTGCTCCTTTGCCCGAGGGCGAAGTAGAGCCGGCGGTACAGGCCGTACAGCCGCTCGTAGACGGCGGCACTCTCGGCGTTGGGCGCGTACACCTTGTGCTTCGGGCACAGGCGTTCCTGCCCTTCGGCGATCGAGGTGAACACGCCGGCTGCCAGACCCGCAAAGACTGCTGATCCGATGCTGGTCGGGGTCGTCTCGGGCACCAGAACCGGCTTGTTCAGCACGTCGGCGTACACCTGGTTGAGCACGGAGTTGTTCTGCGGGATGCCGCCGGCGTTGATGACGCGCTCGATCGGCACACCGCCCTCGGCAAGGCGCTCCAGGATGATGCGCGTGTGAAACGCCGTCCCTTCGATGGCAGCAAACAGCTCATCCTGCGCGGTGTGCAGCAGGTTCCAGCCCAGTGTGACGCCGCCCAGCTCGGAGTTCACGAGCACGGTGCGATCGCCGTTGTCCCAGGTCAGACGCAGCAGGCCGGTCTGGCCCGCACTGTACGCGTCCAGCCCCACCGAGAGCGCTTTGACGTCGGTGCCGGCGCGCTTCGCAATGGCCTCAAAGATGTCGCCCACCGCTGAAAGCCCGGCCTCCACGCCCACCAGCGAGGGATCAACGCTGCCCGGCACCACGCCGCATACGCCTTGGATCAGGCCAGCCTTTTCGCCCATGGCGATGATGCAGGTCGAGGTGCCCACCACGTTGACCACGTCGCCTTCGCGGCAACCGGCGCCGATCGCGTCCCAGTGTGCGTCGAACGCTCCTACCGGGATCGGAATGCCAGCCTTCAGGCCAAGCTTTTCCGCCCACACGGGCGACAGGTGTCCCGCCAGGTGGTCGGAGGTGAGCACTGGCCCGGCCATCTTTTCGCGGACGCCATCGAACAGGGGATCGAGCTCAGAGAGGAACGCCTGGGAGGGGTAGCCGTCCCAGCGCGGGTTCCAGAGCCACTTGTGGCCCATGGCGCAGACACTGCGCTGCACCGCGGCTGGATCGGTGACGCCGCACAGCGTGGCGGCGACCATGTCGCAGTGCTCAAACGCTGAGGCGAAGCGCTCGCGTTTGTCGGGGTTATGGCGCAGCCAGTGCAGCAGCTTGGCCCATCCCCACTCATGCGAGTAGACGCCGCCGCACCACTCGATCGCTTCGAGACTCCGCTTGTGCGCCAGCGCCGTGATCCCCTGCGCCTCGCGCAGGGCACGGTGATCGCACCACAGGTAGTAATCGTCCAGCGGCTGCATGGCGCTGTCCACGAAGATGACGCTGGATCCGGTCGTGTCGATCGCGAGTGCCACGACGTCGTCTCCGCCAACGCCTGTGGTCGCGAGCGCCTCACGCATGGCTTTGGCCAGCGCGTCCATCTGATCGACGTGCGACTGCGTGGCGAAGTCAGGGTCGTTGCGTGTCCGCTTCAGCGGATAGCTCGCCGATGCCGTGCCGAGTCGGCCTTTTTCGCTATCGAGCAGCGTCACACGCGTGCTCAACGTACCAAAATCTACACCCGCCAGAATGGCCACTGATTCCTCACCGAGAGGCGGGGCGAACCTGGGTCGCACCCGCTGAAATTCTGTCTTGCATGGAAAGAAACGAACGTGAAAGCGATTACACCTGTCCGCCAACTTCCAGCCGTCAGCTTACAAGATTGCTCTAGCGGTTGGCCACCAGGCCCTTGCCCTCGGTCAGCGTGTAGAACATGTCGAGCTTGGTTGGGGCGGGGATTGTCTCTTTGCGCCCGCTTGGCCAGCGGACTTCGATCTTCTCTATCACCGTCGCAGCCCCTAGGCCAAAGTGCGGCCGCTGATCGACGCTGGACGCAAAGCTGCCGCCGGCCGTTACATCCGCGCGTTGGCGGAATCCATTCGCGGTCACCCAGACCGTGGCACCGACAGCGTCTCGTGGGCTGCCGGGCTTGTTCGCATCCGTTCCGGGCGCACCCACCATGTGAAAGGCGATCCAGTGATTGCCGTTGCTGACCACGTTGCGAAACAGGGACGGCGTGTCATCCAGGTTGTTCACCACAACATCGATACGACCATCGTTGAACAGATCGCCGAAGGCCATGCCACGCGCTGTCGCAAGCTTGGCAAGCCCCGTCCCTTCCACCGCGGGCACCGGACTCAACTTGCCCTTATTGCTGTGGAACAGCAGCGCGCGCTGCTTAAAGGTGGTGCCCCAGTTCTGCCGATCGACCTGCGGGTACACGTGGCCGTCGACCATCAGCAGGTCCAGCCAGCCATCGTTGTCATAGTCGAAGAAGCCCGTGCCCCAGCCCAGAAAGGGGATCGTTACCTCGGCGATGCCCGCCTGGTACGCAATGTCAGTAAAGTTGGCGTCGCCATCATTGCGATACAGCGGTTTGTAGTCGTCCGAGAAGGTCGTGTTGTACAGATCCACACGCCCGTCGTGTGTGAGATCGCCGGCCGCAATGCCCATCGAGGCCGTCTCGCGTCCACTCTCATTCAGGGCGTAGCCGCTAGCGAAACTCGCATCCTCAAACGTGCCGTCGCCCTTGTTCAGGTAAAGGTAGTTGGGCGTGGAATCGTCAGCCACCAGGAGGTCAGGCTTGCCGTCACCGTTCACGTCGATGAACAGCGAAGCCAGGCCATAGTAGTGATTCGGATCGTTGACGCCCGCATGCTCGCTCACGTCGGTAAAGGTGCCGTCGCCGTTGTTGCGAAACAGGTGATCGGGTTCGCCACGCAGACCATGCGGGCCGCACATGACCTTGACCCCGCGGAACTCGCAAAAGGCATGCGCCGCTGACGAGTCGCCCTGTCCACTCTGCACAAGCTGGTCTACCTTGACGTATCCGGGCACAAACAGATCCAGCAGGCCATCGCCGTCGTAGTCGCCCCAGGTCGCACCGGTGGACCAGGCGCCGGGGACCGCTACCCCGGCCTTCTCTGCGACGTCGGTAAAGGTGCCGTCATGGTTGTTGCGGTACAGCCGGCTCTTGCCGTAGTTCGAGACGTAGATATCCGGCCAGCCATCGTTATCAAAGTCGCCCACGACCGCGCCAAAGCCCCAGCGATCGTTCGCCACGCCGGCTTTCGCGGTCACATTGGTAAAGGTGCCATCGTGATTGTTGTGGAACAGCGCAGCATGGGGCGCGGCAGCCTTGCCGGCCTCGGCCTCCGCGGTGGAGCCGTTCACCATGTAGATATCGAGCCAACCGTCGTTGTCGTAGTCGAGCAGCGCCACGCCGGAGCCCACGGTTTCAATGATCAGCGACTTGGACTCCGTACCCATGTGGTGTGTCCAGGTGGAAAGGCCGGCCTCCTTCGCGATGTCCTTGAAGACCACAGGTCCCGAGCTGACGAAACCACCTGCCGTGATGGGCCGGTGCTGCGCGTCCATCACTGCGGGATGCGCTCCACCCGTGGCTGAACCGCCCGCCTGCGCCGGTTGCGAGCCCTCGACCGGCCGCGTGCCCTGGTTTTCCAGTGGGTTGTTGTTCGGGCTCTGCGCCAGGCAGAAGCCACCAGCGCCCAGAAAAGCCGCAAGGCAAGCAACGGCGTGCCATTGACGACGGGAACGTGCGAGAAAGCTCATCGGTATGCATCATCCCTGAGCGCGGTGGCCCCTGTAAAGCGGGGTGCGCCTAGGGCAGGTGAGGTTCCGGGGTCACAGGCGCCACCGCTGCGCCGGGGCGATCGCTTGAGGCTGCCGGGTCCCCGGCGGCAGGCGCCGTAGCGTGCGGCCGTTCATCCCCCAGCTTCAACTCCGCGTCGGCTTCGGCCTTCCGTCCCAGCCGCGCCAGCACCAGGCCACGGTAGTAGTGCGGTCTTGGGTAGGCTGGATCTGCCTTTTCGGCACGCGCCAGATAGACCTCGGCTCTGGGGTACTCTTTGGCACGAAACGCCAGCTCGCCCATGCCCGTGAGCGCGCCCGCATGGTTTGGATTGCTTGCGAGGACCTTCGCAAACAGGGACTCCGCCTCGGCATTGTGCTGCGCCAGCAGGTCGAGCTGGCCAAGCTGGTAGTAGGACTCCGTCTGCTTTGGCTGCAGCCGCACGGAGGCGTCAAACTCGGCCCGCGCCTCCTCGCTCCGCTGCTCCATGGCCAGAATGTGGCCCAGCCCAAAGTGGGCCGACGCATCCGCCGGCCGTGCGAGGAGGTACGCCCGCATGTCGCGCTCGGCATCCGGCATGTGTTGCCAGTCCAACTCCGCCCGCGCCAGCGCGTACAGGATGTCCGGATTCTTGGGATCCAGCATGCGTGCGCGTTCCAGAGCCTGCGTCGCCTGGGGGAAGCGTCCGAGATCGCTGGCCTGGATACCGAGATCCAGCAGCAGCGTTGGATCGTCGGGTAGCCGTTCCGAGGCGTGCTCCAGCACCTTCAGCGACGCCTCCGGATTGCCGCCGTCGCGGGCAGACAGCGCCAGCGCCGTGGCGGCCTGCACCTCGCCGCGCCGCGCCTCCGCATTGCGGAGGTCGATGCCGAGCACCGTTTCGAAGCGATCCATGGCCTCCGGATCGTGGTGCTCCTGCAACAGAACGGCGCCCAGCTGATTGTTGATCGGCAGCGAGGTCGGTTCTGCCGCCAGCGCTTTGACCAGCACCGGGATCGCCGCCGCGCGGTTTCCCTCGTCCTCATACGTCTTGGCCAGAAGGCTGAGCGCCGCAACGTCGGTCGGAGATCGCTCAGTCAGCGGCAGCAGGGACGCGCGGGCACGCTCAGGCTGGTGCTGTGACCGCAATGCCTCTGCCTCGCGCAGGATGACAGCATCACTGCCCGCCTCGCTTTGCCCATAGAGCAAACCGCCGCTGAGCATCGCCGTCGCGGTGACGAGGGCGCACCATCTCACGGCTGACCCGCCGCCGGTGCGCCGTCAACCGGCTGATTGGACCGCTTCTCCGCTTCCTTCGCGGTCACGTCCTTCTGACGTTCCTGGGCCGCGATGATCTTCTTGAGTTCGCCGCGCGCAGCCTGCGCGTCCGCCGGCCGGTTCAGCTTCGCGTACACACGGGCCAGCTGGTACCAGGCACCCTGCGCAACGAACGGGGAGGGCTGGTTGGCGAGTGCCTGCTCCAGCCACTTTGCCGCCTCGGCATTCTGCCCCACCTCGGCCAGGCCAAGCCCAAGGTAGAAGTCGGTCGGCGCCGGGCTCGCATGGGCCGACTGCGCCTTGCGCAGCAGGGCAATGCCATCGGTCGGCGCGCCGCGTTCGACGTCGAGCCGGCCAAGGTTATACAGCGCAATGGCGCTGCCGGGATTCAGCGTCAGTTCCTGCTGATACGCCGCCCGGGCCGCGTCGATACGACTCATCTTCTGGTCTGCTGCGCCGAGCTCGTCATACAGATCCGGGTTCGTGGGATCCTTCTTCACTGCGGCTTCGTACTCCGCGATGGCCTTCTCTGTTTGCCCCGAGATCTCATAGCTTTCCGCCATGCCGCGGTGTACCAGGGCCGAGTCTGGATCCAGATCGTTCAGCTTCCGGAACGCCGCTTCGGCCACGAGCATGTGGGCGCGGCCTTGGTAATACAGCACGCGCGGATCTTTCGGGTTCAAGGCGGCCGCACGGTCCAGGGGATCGGTTGCCTGCGCCGGTTGATCGCGTCCCAGCTCCACAATGCCAAGCCACGTGAGCGCTTCACTGTTCGCCGGTCTCAGCCGGAGCTCCGTTTGTAAGGAGGCCGCTGCCCCATCCGCGTGGCCGGTCTGAAATTGCGCGATCCCAAGGAACATGTGCGCGCCAGGGACCTGCGGATTCAGCTC
>CAXTFS010000004.1:0-27632 GCA_964243395.1 uncultured Acidobacteriaceae bacterium
CGGGTACCTGGATCCCGTAAACAGCGCCGCTCTTACCGCTTCACATTGTTCCTCATCAGGGGAGACCGCACTGGTCTCCCCTGATGATTTGCCGTACAGACCTTACGATTCACCCAAGGAAGTCCTCGCCCCGCATGATCCGTCCAGCCCTCTTGTCTCTCCTGTCCTTTGCCGTTTCCGTTAGCTGTCTTGCCCAGGCACTGCAGGCGCCTCCAGCGTCCCTAAGACCGGTGGCCCCGCCGCCGCTCGCGCATCCCGTGTTGGATCGAATCCGTGCGGCGAACTCACTCTCCTGCGGCGTCTCGAAGGAAGAAGAGGATTACTCGCGCGCGACCGATCACGGCAATCGTGCTGCCTTCGACATCGATCTTTGCAAGGCAGTTGCTGTGGCTATTCTCGGGCCAGGCGCACGACTGGTGATCAAGAGCTTCCCAGACGAGCCCAACGCCATCGCGGCTCTGCTGGGCGGTCAGGTTGATCTGCTGGCAACGGCCAGCCCCTCGGTGGTCAACACCGCGCACGACATCGCGTTCTCACCCACCGTGTTCTACGACGGGCAGGGCTTCCTTCTCCCGAACAACGCTGCCGTGCACAGCCCCCTCGATCTGGCAGGCAAGCGGGTGTGTTTCCTCACCGGGTCGAACGCGGAATATGGCTTGCACAGCTATGCCGCGCAGCATGGCACCACGTACATCTGGGACGCTTTTTCGGAGGCCGGCGAGATGGAAGCCGCCTTTTTTACAGAGAACTGCGACGCCATCACCGGTGACGTGTCGCAGCTGGCCAATACGCGCGCCATCGATCCCAAACGTGAACATGAGTTCACAATTCTTCCGCAGCTGATACGGCAGGACCCGCTGGCGATGGCCAGCTACGCCGCCGACCCTCGCTTCGCCGCGATTGTGCGCTGGACCGTGGAGACACTGATCAACGCAGAGACACTTGGTGTTACGCAGGCCAACATCGCGGCCATGGGCAGCAGTACACGTCCTGAGCTGCAGCAGTTACTGGGCCAGCGCTACGGAACCGGCACCACGCTGGGGCTCGATCCACACTGGAGTGCGGCGGTGATCACTGCGGTGGGCAATTACGGCGAGCTCTTTGAGCGCGACCTGGGCGCAAAATCCTCGCTGCGCCTTGATCGCGGCGAGAACCGGCTCCCGACCGAGGGCGGCGTCCTGTTCGGCGTCCCACTCACCGACCGCTAACCCCTTCGCCCGCTGAGCCGGCCTTTAGTTAGCCGCCGTCGCTAGCTCGCGGCGTGAGGGGTTCTCGAGCTTCGCGCGAGTGGACCACAGCCCCGCCGACGGCGTGCTGATGTAGAACACCTCTTCGCCATCCGGCATGGTGTTCCACCCCTCGCGCATGACGGCAGGATCGTAGCGTGCAAGGGCCTCGCGCAGGTCCATGTATTCGTAGCCGACGCTCTCGATCTCATCCTGCGTGAGGTGTCCAGGCGCGTAGCGGATCGTGAAGCGGCCTTCGCTTGAACCATGAATGAGGTGCGCTACGCCATGCGGAATGGCCTGCATGTCGGCCTCCGTCTTGTAGAGCGCAAGGGTGCGTTCGGTGCCCTTGTAGCCGTACTTGCGGATCAGCGCGTCGACCTCAGGCTGCTCGCCGAAGCGCTCCACGCCGGGCGCGATGACCAGCAGCTCGCCCCCATCCGCAAGCGCCATGCGGGTGCGATACACAGCCTTGTTTGCTACCCAGGTGGCGCGAAACTCGTCGGGCTGCATCACGGCGACGATCTTGCGTACGGGTTTCTCGAACAACGTGATGTTCTGCTCACGACTGGCACGCGCGGCTGCGAGATAGGTCTCAAGATCGTCGCCGACATAGATCCCGCTGGTAACCAGCCTGTTTCCCTCATCGCGGCGCATTACGATTTGCAGGTATACGTCAGGCAGGTGCGCGAGCATGCGGTCTTCGGCCCAGTTGTAGCAGGCGCGCAGCGGCGTAATCAGGCAGCCGAGATTGTTCTCAATGCCATACACTGCGGCGGCGATGTGGGACGCACAGATGGTGTCCTTGCCACCCAGGCCAATGAAATAATTTTTGTTGTGATTGGCAAAGCCAAGCACCTCATGCGGCACCACGTGGCCGATGTTGATGATCAGGTCCCACGGTTCGTCCATGAGCTTTCTGTTGAGATCAACGGGGATCTCCCAATCCGCCACACCGCCGGTGGTCTCCCGCACCAGCGATGCCGGGATCATGCCGACGCGCGTGCAACCGCGGCGCCAGTCGTGCGCAAAGATGCGTTCCTCCGGGATCGAGCCGAACATCCACTTGTTTTCGGCCTCGGTGTGCGGCAGGTGCTGGCCCAGGGTAGGGATCACCTCCACATGCGCGTCCGGCAACGCGTTGTAAAGGAGCTTCGTGATGCGGCCGGCGCCGGAGTGCGCGCGGGTAAGGTCTGGCGGCAGCAGAAGAACGCGCTTCAGGTCACGATGGAAACGGGTGCGCGCTTCGGAGAGCAGGCGATACACGGCGGCTTCGATCTGCGCGTCAGAGACATGCGGTGCTTCGATATGGAACCAGGGCATACAGGTATTTTCTCGCGCTCAGCTAGAGCTTGTAAGCACCGCGCGCCAGGTTATAGCTAAGGTCCTGCGCCACCTCAAAAGCCTCGTCCAACCCAAGCCGATGCTCGGCGACAAGGCGCGCCAGAAAGGCACAATCCACACGGCGCGCAACATCGTGCCGGGCGGGGATAGACAGAAACGCGCGTGTGTCGTCGTTGAACCCAACGGTGTTATAGAAACCGGCGGTTTCCGTGACGTTTTCACGGAAGCGCCGCATGCCTTCGGGGCTGTCGTGGAACCACCATGCTGGGCCAAGACGCAGGCACGGATAGTGTCCGGCCAGCGGCGCCAGTTCGCGGCTGTAGGCAGACTCGTCCAGCGTGAACAGAATGATCGTCATCCCGGGCTCGTTGCCGACGACGTCGAGCATCGGCTTGAGCGCGTGGACGTAGTCGGTGGGCGTGGGAATATCGGCGCCCATATCGCGGCCATAGCGCCCGAACAGCGCGGTGTTGTGGTTGCGTTCACTGCCTGGATGGATCTGCATGACGAGGCCGTCGTCCAGGCTCATGCGCGCCATTTCGGTGAGCATCTGCGCGCGAAAGAGTTCCCTGTCGGCCGCTGTCGCGGTGTTGCCAACAACACGGGTGTGCAGCGCGGCAACTTCCACCGCGGAAAGATTGGCGGTGCGCGCCGTGGGATGGCCGTGATCGGTCGCTGTACAGCCGAGCGCCTGAAAGCGTCTGCGTGCCTTACGCAGAGCGTTCAGATATCCAGGCCAGTTCGCGGTGTCTTCGCCGGTCTGCTCCGCGAGCTTCCGCAGGTTCGCGTGAAAACCATCGAAGTCAGGGTCGACGACCGGGTCGGGGCGGAAGGTGGGCAGCACGCGGCCGTGCCAGCTGGAGCCGCGAATGGCCTGGTGATCGGCGAGGCTATCGAGCGGCGAATCGGTCGTCGCGAGCACCTCTAAACGGAAGCGATCGTACAACGCCCGCGGACGAAACTCTGGTTGCTGCAGCTTGTCCGAGATGGTTTCGTAATAAAGGTCAGCGGTCTCTGCACTCAGCCGCTCCTCCAGCCCGAAGAGCTCTTCAAAGGCGAAGTCCAGCCACAGCCGTGTGGGTGTGCCGCGAAAAAGGTAGTAGTGCTTCGCAAAGATGCGCCAAACCGCTTGCGGGTTTTCGATGACTTCGGCGCCAATCTCCAGCTGCTCGAGTGAAACGCCCTGGCTGTAGAGCATGCGATGCACGTAGTGGTCGGGCTGGATAAACAGCTTGGCTGGATCGGGGAACGGTTGGTTGCTCGCGAACCAGGCCGCCTGCGTATGCCCATGCGGACTCACCAGCGGCAGGTCGCGCACGCTGGCGTACAGGTCCCACGCGATGCTGCGCGTGGCAGCGTCCGCTGGAAACAGCCGGTCTGGATGCAGTAGGGACACAGAAGACGAGAGGGTAGTTCAGTAAAGTGAGGTGGCCCGGACGACTGGCAGCGAGCCAGCCCTCCGGGCCATGCGTGCAACGGTTAGGGGCGCTTACTTCTGCACGTCGAAGGTGAACACCGTCTCCGAATGCATCGTTTGTCCGGGGCGCAGCGCGGTGCTGGGAAAGCTGGGCTGGTTAGGGGAGTCGGGGAAGTGTTGCGTCTCCAGGCAGAAACCCGCGTGCTTGGCATACGCCGCGCCGGCAGCTCCCGTCACCGTGCCATCCAGAAAGTTGCCGGAGTAGAACTGCACGCCGGGCTCGGTGGTGGTGACAGTCAGGGTGCGGCCGCTCGCCGGATCCATCACCTGCGCCGCGAGATGCAGGCCCTTGCTGCCAGCATTGTTGAGCACGAAATTATGGTCATAACCACCGGCGATCTTCAGCTGATCATTATCAACATCAATGCGCGCCCCGATGGGCGTGGGCGTGCGGAAGTCGAAAGGCGTGCCGGCAACCGGGGCAAGCTGGCCGGTGGGGATCAGCGTGCTGTCGACCGGCGTGTAGCGATCCGCGGAAAGCGTGACGACTTCCTTGAGAATGTCGCCGCTGCCTTCGCCACCCAGATTGAAGTAGCTGTGATTGGTGAGGTTCAGCACGGTCGGCTTGGTGGTGGTGGCCGAGTACTCAATGTGCAGCGACTTGCCCTGCAGGGTGTACTTCACATGGGCGGTGAGCTGGCCTGGGAAGCCCATGTCGCCATCGGGGCTGACCAGCGTCAGTTCAACGCCGTTCGAAATCTTGTGGCCGGTCCAGACCTTGCGGTCAAAGCCCAGCGTGCCGCCGTGCAGGGCGTTGCCGTGATCGTTGGTGGGGATTGTATAGGCGGTGCCGTCGATCGAAAAGGCACCCTTGGCAATGCGATTGCCGTAGCGTCCCACAACGGAGCCCATGTACGTCTTGGTGTCGGCCTGGTACCCGGCGAGGTCCTTGAAGCCGAGCACAACATCCGCGCGCTTGCCGCTGCGATCGGGCGCTTCGATGCTGACCACATGGGCGCCGAAGTTGGTGATCCGCACCGTCAGGTCCGCGTCGGTGAGGGTGTAGATCTCGACAGCCTGGCCATCGGCCGTGCCCCAGGGAGCGGTCGTGACGGCGCCATGGGCGAGTGAGGTTAAGGCGAGCAGCGAGGCAGGCAAAATCGTTTTATTCATCAGGGTCTCCGTGCGGAGACAAGTGTACTGCGTGTCTGCGTTCGCTGGCTCCCGTGAAACACGACCGCCACGGACCGGCGCGCGCGCCGCCGCAGAAAGATTATGGCTCCGGGCGGAACAGGAGGGCGGATCGCAACGTACCCCGTGCTACAGTTGCGAGCAATCCCCCAGCAGTTCGGCACCGGAGACAACCAATGGCTCTAAAGATTTCGGGTCTTTCCAAGACCTACGGCAACGGCGTGCGTGCCCTCAAAGACGTTTCCCTTTCGATCGGCAACCACATGTTCGGGCTGCTTGGTCCCAACGGTGCAGGCAAGAGCTCGCTGATGCGGACCATCGCCACGCTGCAGGAACCCGACACGGGATCCATCTTTCTCGATGACATCGACGTGTTGCGCAACAAGGATGCCGTACGCCGCACGCTGGGCTACCTGCCGCAGGAGTTCGGGGTGTACCCGAAGATGTCGGCAGTGGACATGCTGCAACATCTGGCCGTGATGAAGGGCATCGAAAACGCTGGCGAGCGCAAGGCAATGGTGGAGGCGCTGCTGCACCAGACCAACTTATGGGACGCACGCAAGAAAGCGCTGAGCACGTACTCCGGCGGCATGAAGCAGCGCTTTGGCATCGCGCAGGCACTGCTGGGCAAGCCGCGACTGATCATCGTGGATGAACCGACAGCAGGCCTTGATCCTGCCGAGCGCAACCGCTTTCTGAACCTGCTGAGCTCGATCGGCAGCGATGTCACGGTGATCCTCTCCACCCACATCGTGGCGGACGTCCGCGAGTTGTGCCCGCGCATGGCGATCATCGCCGGTGGCGAGCTGCTGCTGGAAGGCTCACCAACGGAGACCCTGGCGGCGCTTGAGGGTCGCATCTGGACGCGCGTGGTGCATTCCGACGACGAGCTCCGTGCGCTTGAAGCGGAGCTGCCGATCATCTCCGCCCATCTGGTCAGCGGTCTGCATGAGGTGCGCGTGTACAGCGAAAGCTCGCCGGGCGAGGGCTTCCGTCCCGTGGAGTCGAGCCTGGAAGATGTGTACTTCCTCGAGCTCAGCCGCAAAGACCGCCCCGTCCCGGCAGCCGCCTAACCGCAGACTGCAAGGCGAACCCATCGAGTCGTGGGCTTGCTGGGCCGTCAGAACTGAACGCACTGCCAGGAGATGAAGCGATGGCGCTGTTCCTAGAGTTCTTCCTGTTTGAAGTGAAGTTCCGCTTGAAGAGCGTGTCGACCTATGTGTACTTCGGCATGTATTTCCTGCTGGGTTTTCTGGCGATTGCGGCAGAAGACTTTATTTCCTCCGGCAACGGCAAACAGCTGCTAAACGGTCCGTTTTCGAATACCAACCTCTATGGGTTTTTCAGCTTCTTTGGCGTCATGATCATGGCCGGCATCTTTGGGCCGTCCGTTCTACGTGACTTCCAGCGCGATACCTACCAGCTCGTCTTCACCAAGCCCATCACGAAGTTCGCCTACCTGGGTGGGCGCTGGGCAGGCTCATACCTGATCTGCGTGCTGGCCTTCTCGGGCATGATGTTCGGCGAGATGGCAGGAACGCTTGCACCCTGGGCCGATCACACCCGCATCGCCAGCGGCCACCTGTGGTGGTACGTGCAGCCGTTCCTTACGCTGCCCTGCGTGCAGATCTTCTTCGTCGGCTCGCTGTTCTTCATGGTGGCCGCGCTCACGCGCAAGATCTTCATTGTGTACCTGCAGGGCGTCGCCCTGTTTCTGGTGTACCTGGCCTATACCGCCGTGTTTGAGGCGACGCGGTCGCTCGAGCACTTCTGGTCCGGCATATTAGATCCTGTGGGTCTTCGCACGATCACCACGATTACGCGTTACTGGACCATCGCCGAAAAGAACAACCAGCTCGTCTCCTGGTCGCCCCACGTCGCGGGTGGGGTCGCGTTCTACAACCGCCTGCTGTTGCTGGCGCTCGGTGCGATCTTCCTGGGCATCACCTATCGCCTCTTTCCGCTCTCCGTCGAGACACTCACAGCGCGCGCGCAGGGTCGCCGTGCGGCTGGTGCGAAGGAGCAGGAGAAGCTGGTTGCCGGCGGCCGGCGTTCGCTGGTGCCGGTGGCCCTGCCGGCCGCGCAGCAGAACTTCCGGGCGGGGCTCGGCTGGCGGCAGTTTGTGTCACTGACGCGGCTCCACGTCTCCAACATCGTGCATGAGATCCCCTTCTGGGCGATCGCTGTGCTGCTGACCTTCTTTGCCTGCGTCAACGGCTACTTTGCAGGGCATCTGGCCGACCAGAACACCTGGCCCGTGACGATGCTGATGGTTGGCTCCGTTGAAGGCAATGCGTTCCTCTTCCTCGTCATCATCGCGACCATCTACGCGGGCGAGCTGATGTGGAAGGAGCGCGAGACCGGCTTCAGCGGCATCCAGGACGCGCTGCCGATGCGTGAGTCCACGGACTGGCTTTCGAAGTTCACATCGGTCGTCGTCGTAGAACTGGTTCTGCTTACCCTTGTGCTGTTCTGCGGCGTCTTGATGCAGACCGTTGCCGGCTACTACCACTACGAGTTCGTCGAATATTTCCAGGAACTCTACCTCATCACCTTTCCGCAGATCCTTGGCTATACCCTGATCGCCTTCTTTCTGCAGACCGTGGTCAGCAACAAGTTCATCGGCCATGCGATCGTCGTGGCGATCTTTGTCGGGCAGGCAGTGCTGTTCCGCTTTGGCCTCGAAAACACGCTGCTGCAGCCGGCGCAGGTGCCCCCCTATACCTATTCCGACATGAACGGCTACGGTCACTTTGTACCCGCGATTACGTGGTCGATCGTGTACTGGCTGGCGATCTTTGCGCTGCTGGGCATTGTGTCCATCGCGCTGGCACGGCGTGGTGCGGAGAGCGGCTTCCGCTACCGGCTTTCCCTTGCACGGCAGCGCCTGCCCGCGCTCGCCCCGGCACTTGCGGTCTTCGCGCTGATCGCGATCGGCAGTGGTACCTGGTTTTACTACAACAGCCATAAGCTCAATGAATTTCTGACAGCCAAACAGCGTCGCGACGTTCAGGCGCAGTATGAGCGCGACTTCAAGCGGTACGAGAACCTGCCGCAACCCAAGATCCTGGCCGTCGACGCCAACGTGGACCTTGACCCCAACCACCGGTCCTTCTCCGGCACGGGCCACTACCTGCTGCAGAACAAAACGCCCACACCGATCTCGCAGGTGTACATCACGGACCAGCAGCAATCGGTGAGCGAGGTGAAGTTCGACCGCCCGTTCCATCGCGTCAGCAGCTCGCCTCGCGATCTGTACTCGATCTACCAACTGGATCAGCCGCTCGCGCCCGGTGAGCAGATGAACGCAACCTTCAAAGTCGGCTACCTGTCGCACGGATTTCGCGATGGAAACGAACTGCCGGAACTGGCCCGCAACGGCACCTTCTTCGACCTCGGCTACTTCCCGTACATCGGCTATAACCGTGGTGTCGAGCTGACCGATCCACGGCGGCGGCGTGACGAGAAGCTCGCGGCACTTGAAGAGCTGCCGCCACGCGGTGACGCCCTGGGCAGCCGAACCAACCTCTTTTCGAACGATGCCGACTGGATCCGGTTCCGTACCGTGGTCAGCACGTCTGACGATCAGATCGCCCTGGCTCCGGGCTATCTGGAGCGCGACTGGCATAGCAACGGTCGCCACTACTATGCCTACAGCATGGGCGATCAACCCATCCTGAACTTCTACAGCTACGTCTCCGGCCGCTACCAGGTGCGGCGCGAAAACTATAAAGGCGTCAACATCGAGATCTACTACGAGCCCAAGCATCCGTATGTGATCGACACGATGATGGCTTCTGCCAAGGCCGGCCTCGACTATTACCAGAAGAACTACAGCCCCTTTCAGTTCAACCAGTACCGCGTGGTCGAGTTCCCGCGCTACCGGCAATTTGCACAGTCCTTTCCCAACACGGTCCCGTACTCGGAGGTGTGGTTCATTCAGCGCGTGCTGCATCCGGACAAGGACATCGACGATGTGTACTTCGTGACCTCGCATGAGCTAGCCCATCAGTGGTGGGGACATCAGCTCATCGGCGGACAGGTGGCGGGGTCCAACATGATGTCGGAATCGCTGGCCGAGTACTCGGCGCTGCGCGTGATGCAGCATCGCTATGGCGACAGCCAAATGCGCCGCTTTTTGTCGCATGAGCTCGACGGCTACCTTCGCGGACGGGCCGACGAAACGCGGCATGAGGAGCCGCTGGCGCAGGTACAGAACGAAGCGTACGTCTGGTACCAGAAGGGCAGCATGATCTTCTATGCGCTCTCCGATTACATCGGCGAAGACAAGCTCAACCTCGCGCTGCACAACTTCCTGATGGCGAAGCGCTATGCCAACGACAACGATGCCCAGAGCCAGCCCTACCCGGATACCTTTGCGCTGGAAGCCGCATTGCGCGCGCAGACGCCGCCCGAGCTGCAGTATTTCATCGACGACAACTTTGAAAAGATTGCGATCTACGACAACAAGGCCGTGTCCGCCGAGGCGCACAAGGGTGCCGATGGCAAGTACCAGGTGACCGTCAAGGTCCAGGGCGGCAAGCACTACGCCGATGGCAACGGCGTGGAGTCGCCCGCGGCGATGCACGACTACATGGATGTGGGAGTCTTCAGCGGCAAGAAGGGCGCGGAGCAGCCGCTTGCGGTGCGCAAGGAGTGGATCACCGGACAGCCGCAGACGTTCACCTTCGTGACCGATAAGCAGCCCACCCGTGCCGGCATCGATCCGTACAACAAGCTGATCGACCGCAACGGCGACGACAACGAGGTCGACGTCCCGTAGAGTTCGCGACCGGCCGCGGTGGCGTTTCCGACGCCCCGTAGTCTATGCCTCCCGGCGGGGGCTCACCGTCGTGTCGGCGGGGCGACCCGGTGCTGTAGCCCCACGGCGACAAACACCCCGGACGTGGTCGACAAGCGCATAACTTTTCGTTGATTTCAATAGCTCTCTGAGTTACGCTCATCCCACATTCAGGTAACACGGGTCCGCTTTCCCGCCAGTATCTGCTCCCTACCTTCTCTCCATCTGAGGTTGATCCATGCGTCCCCTTTCTTGTCTGCTGCCCCTTGCCCTGCTCTCTGTCTGCTCGCTCGCTGCCAACGCAGTGAAGATCAACATTCTTGATCCAACGGCCGGAACCTCTTACACCACGCACATCGAGACGTCGGATTCGTTCTCGGTCACCTTTGACGCCTGCCTCGCGGGCGAGCTGCCCGGCGGCAACTCCGGCGACGGCTGTTTTGCCATCTCCAATCGCTCCGGCGACAATTGGACGAGTCTCACACTGACCGTGCCGGATAACACCTACTTCGCTACCCAGGGCGTGTTCTGCAACACGGATCCGAACAGCATCGCGTACGGTTCGGCAGATTGCGGAGACAATGGCTACGTCGGCACCTCGGGACCGTACACGCTGACGTTCACGGATGGCGTTTTCCCAAGCGGCACCAGCAACACACTCTTCCTGGTCGAACAGGGCGTGGTGCCGTATACAGATTTCCCGACCTTTGGCGTTGTGGCCGGAACTGACAGTGGAACGGGTGTGACTCCCGAGCCGTCTTCGCTGTTGCTCATGGCAACGGGTCTGCTCTGCCTGGGTGGATTTACGTGGTCGGCACGCCGGACCTAGCGGCGTCAGCAGCAACCGGGCGCTCCGCCGGGCAGGCCGAGCGCCCTCCAGACTTGTCTGGTGCGGTGACATGAGCAGGATTGCCGTTCTTCTTTTCTCCTGGTTGTTGCTGGGTGGGGTTCCTGTTGCGGCAGGCGCCCAGGCACCACCTGCGCCCGCGACGGCAACGGCAGGGGCACTGCAGGTCACGCTGGGCGACTCGGCAGTAGACCTCTTCGGTCCGTGGCGCTTCAAAACAGGCGACGATCCAGCATGGGCGCAGCCCGGTTACGATGACACGGGCTGGAACCCGGTCGATCTGCACTCCCCGGATGGTCCCGCCGACCCGGATCTGGGCACCAGCGCCTATGTGCCCGGATGGACCGCACTCGGGTACCCAAAATATGCCGGCTTTGCCTGGTACCGGCTGCGGCTGGATCTCGGCGGCGCGCGTACAGGCGTGTCCTTGAAGATGCCGGATGCCTTCGATGACGCCTACCAGGTCTTCGTCAACGGACAGATGATCGGCCAGTTCGGCCACTTCGGCAAGCATCGCGTGGAGGCCTACAACGCGCAGCCACGCGGTTTCCGCTTCCCGGCGAACTTCCGCAACGGACCCGTGGTGATCGCGATTCGCATGTGGATGGACAGCTCCACGCGCTACAGCGCGCCGGACGCGGGCGGCCTGCATGAACCGCCGGTGCTGGGCCTCGCGCCGACCGTCGCCACGCTGGTGCGGCTGGACTGGGATGACGACGGGCATGTGGTCGGCAGCGGCTTCCTGGAGCTGCTGGTGCTGCTGCTGGCGCTCACGGTCTCCTTTACGCACCTCTACTTCGATCCCAAGGAAAAGGCGTACCTCTGGCTGGGTCTGGTGTGTATTGCCACCCTGCTGGGCAACGTGGTGGTCCTGTTGCTGAGCTTCACGACGGTGCTTCCGGTAACGCCCGGCGTGCTGCTGAAGGACGTGATCTTCATCCCCGTCAAAATCGGGACCTGGGTATTGTTCTGGCGAAGCTGGTTTTGCCTCCGGACAGCGCGTCGCCTGCTGCCCCGCCTGGTCTGGGCGCTGGTCGCGGTGCTCAGCCTGGGCACGCTGATGCTGCGGCCACCCCTGCATGGCCAGGTGGTGCCCTTGGAAGCGGGCGTGTACCTGTCGCCACTGCTGCTCTATACCAAGCTGGCACTGGCGGCCATTCTGATCTGGGTGGCCTACAAGGGCATCCGGGAAGACCGTGCCGAAGGCTGGCTGACGCTGCCCGCGATCCTGCTGGCTGTGGCCGCGAACTACCAGCAGGAGCTCCATCTGCTGCATGTTCCCATTCGCTTCTCGATCCTGCGCTTTCAGATCTCGCTGGGGCAGGCGTCGACGATCCTGTCCCTGCTGCTGATCACCCTGATGGCTTCACGGCGCTTCCTGAATGCACAGCGCCGCGAGGTGAAGTATCAGCTGGAAGTGGAGCAGGCCGGCGAACTGCAGCAGGTCATCATCCCCCGCATCCTGCCGCAGGTGGACGGGCTGCGCATCGAGAGTGAGTACCGGCCCTCACGCGATGTGGGCGGCGACTTCTTCCAGATCATCCCGCATGATGACGATGGCAGCGTGCTCATCATCGTGGGCGATGTGACCGGCAAGGGCCTGCGTGCCGGCATGCTGGTTGCGCTGATTGTGGGCGCACTCGACGCAGCTGCCAAGGCGCATCCCGATCCAACCTACGTGCTGCAGTCCCTGAACGACCGGCTGTGCGACCGTGGCTTCGCCACAGCCACCTGCCTGGTGATGAAGATCACCGCCGATGGTTTTGTGTCGATTGCGAACGCAGGCCAACTGTCGCCCTACCTGAACGGCGTGGAGCTGGAGACCGAAGGCGCGCTGCCGCTGGGCACGCTGCCGGGCATGGAGTACGCCACGCTGGAGTTCTGGCTCGAAGAGGGCGACTCGCTGATGCTGATGACCGACGGCGTGGTGGAGGCGCAGAACGAAGACGGGGCACTGTTCGGCTTTGAACGCACAAGTGCCATGGTGGCCGCCCGCGCAACGCCGGCAGCGATCGCGACGGCGGCACAACACTTCGGCCAGGAAGACGACATCCTTGTGCTGCGTGTGGAGCGGACGGCCAGCCGGGCCGCCGCGCACCGGGAGCTCACACGCAACGTGGCCTGAGCGTCACATCCGTGTGGTTGCACCGCAGGCCAGACGCAAGAAAACCGCCGGCTGGCGGCGGTTCCTCTTTTCTGCGAAGTCCGTACCTGGCACAGCGTTACTTAAAGGCGCTGACCGCTTCCTGATCGGTATCCTTCACATCGAACACCGTAAGCAGCTTGGTGATGACGAGTAGATCGCGCACCTTCTTGGTCAGCGCAACCAGCTTCAACTCCCCACTGGCGTTCTTGACGGTGGTGTAGGCGCTGACCAGTTCACCGAGGCCCGCGCTGTCGATGTAGTTCACGTTGGAGAGGTTCAACACAATCTTTTTTGAATCGACCAGGGCGTCTCCCACTGCTTTGCGCAGTGCACCGCTGCTCTCGCCGAGCATGATCTTGCCGCTAAGGTCCAGAACTGTTACGCCATCTACGTGCCGGATCTTTGTATCCATCGAGTCGCGCCTGCCTCTCCCTAATTCCTGTGCTTGATAAGTGTGACCTCCGTACCCGGGGCCAGTTTGCGAAAGTGTACCTCATCCATGACGGCGCGCATTAAGAAAACGCCGCGGCCGGAACTGCGCAGCAGGTTCTCAGGCGCCACAGGATCGGGCAGTGTGTCGGCGTCAAAGCCCCCGCCCTCATCCGCGATGCAGATGGTGAGCGCGTGATCGGTCAAAGCGAAGCTGGCGGTTACGGCCTTCTCAGGATCCTTGCGGTTGCCGTGGAGCACGGCGTTGACCGCGGCCTCGTGCGCCACCATCGCGATGCCGCTGACCGTGTCTTCATCGAAGCCAGCGCGTTGTGCGAACTTCTCGCAGGTTTCTTCCACGGTGGCTACCGAATCAAGCTCGGAGGCGAGCGTCAGGTCTAGGCGATCCGTAGTCGGCTCTGGCATAGGAACTCCTTGCGGCGTGCTGCGGGAGTGACAGTGTGGCACCTTCCGATCGGAATCGGGAGGGTTGCCAAGCAGTGTAGCCCCGCCTGAGGACCTGCGGTATCACAAAGGTGGGGGCAACAGTTCCCCGTTTGTGTACACTGGGGCCGTCTTGCCCGTGTCCTCCATGTCTCCCGATATCACTGCGGTCTCGTCATCGCCTGAGGTGCTGTCGCTCGAAGAACAGATCGCCCGCTTGCAGGCGCTGCTCGAGGCGTCGCGCCAGGTGCACTCCACCGTGGTGGTCCAGGATGTCCTGGCGCATACGGCACGCATCCTGATGCGCGAGCTGGAGTTTGAGGGCGCGCTGTTTTTGCCAAGCGAGGGTGGTGACCCCATCGCGAGCTTTGGCAGCATGCCCGAAGCGCCCTACCCCGGCTGCCCGCGGCTGCCGCTGCTGTCCCGTGAGGGCACACCGATGGCCGAGCTGGTCATCGCCCCCAACGACAGCGAAGGAATGAACCTCTTCGAGCAGGACTTTGTGGAGGGCCTGGTGCTGCAGGCGGCGGTTGCGCTGGAAACGGCACATCACCATGAGCGCACGCTGCTGTGGGCGCGTGTGGAGCAGGATCTCGCCGCCGCACGGGGCATCCAGCAATCGCTTCTGCCACGTTCCATGCCCTTGGTCCCCGGCTTCTCCATCGCCGGCAAGACGTCGACCTGCTACGAGGTCGGTGGGGATTACCTCGACACGGTGCACATGCCCGATGGAACCGAGCTGCTGATTGTTGCGGACGTTGCCGGCAAGGGCCTTGCCTCGGCGATCATGGCGACAAGTTTCCGTTCCGCCTTACGTGCCCTTGTGTCGCAGCCGCTGCCCCTGGTGGACGTCGTGAACCGCGTGGGTCAGGGACACTGGGAAGAGGGCATCCAGGCACGCCTGCGTTACGTTACGGCCATCTTTGTGCGGCTGGATGCTGCCCGCGCCGAGATCGAGGTCGTCAACGCCGGACACAACCCGGCCATTCTGGTGTGTCCCGATGGCTCCACGCAGACCATTGAAGCTTCCGGCACGCCGCTGGGCATGCTGCCCGGCATGCAGTACAACGCCGAGCGCATCGCCTTCCCCCCGGGCTCACGGCTGCTGCTGTACACCGACGGACTGACGGAGGTCTTTCACGGCGATGATGAGTTTGGCAGCGAGCGCCTGATCGAGGCGTTCCAGGGAGACACGTCTCCGGACGCGGCCACCAGTCTGGAGGCGTTGTGGACTACGCTGAACACGTTCTGTGCACAGGGGCCGCAGACCGACGATATGACGGCGCTGGCGGTCTTTCATCTCCGTTCCGCTCCAGAGGAGACTCACACGGCATGAAGAATGGCCGCTCCGTCGAAGTGCGTTTGCCGTCCGAGCTTGGGTTCGAGAAGGTCGCGATGAGTACCGCCTCGGGTATGGCGGCCATGATGGGTTTTTCACACGACCGCATCGAGGACCTGAAGACCGCACTCGCCGAGGCCTGCATCAACGCGATCGAACATGGCAACAAGCTCAACAGTGCGCTGACCGTAGGCGTCATTCTGTCGACAACAGGCAATGAACTTGAGGTCAAAGTGCTGGATGATGGATCAGGCGCGGTCGCCCAAAACGGTTCACCCGATATTGACCGCAAGATGGCCGGCGAAGACGACCCGCGCGGCATGGGCATGTTTCTGATTCAGGCGCTGGTAGATGAAGCAGAGTGGCACCAGGGGCCGCCAGGGCAAAGCTACGTGCGCCTGGTGATTCGCCTCGACAAGGAGAAAGAGTAATGCAGGCTTCGACCAAGGTCACGCAGCGGACCGCGACAGGCGCCGCGGGCGACCCTGTTGCTATCCTCGCCTTCACGGGCGATATTTCCTCAACATCCAAGGACGCGATCCTTGCGGCCTACCACGGCGTAGGCGGCGCGGTGAAGAAGATCCTGCTCGACTTCCGCGGGGTGGAGTACATCAACTCGTCCGGGATCGCGATCGTGATCCAGATGCTGCTGGAAGCCAGCAAAGCGGGCGGCCAAACCATCGGCATCTTCGGCCTGACGCCCCATTTCAACAAGGTCTTCACGATGGTTGGCGTGCCGAAGTACGCCAAGATCGCGCCCGACGAAGCGACGGCCCTGGCGGCCCTCTAGGCTTTCGTCTGCAGGCTTTCAGCCTATAGGCTTTGGTCTGCAGGCTTCAGGTGCTTACCGGGTTAGACGTGACGGTCCCCTGCGACCCAAAGCACGCTGCTGCGGAATAGACATGTTGTGTTCCGACGCGATCCCGCAGCAGCAGCATTGCAGCGTGAGTCAGCACCAGCACATCCAGGGGCACACGAAACCGTGGATCCGCGTCGGTAAGCAGGAACGGCAGGATGTATGCGCCGATCGCGATCAGCATCAGCCTATCGATGCTCTCAAAGCGCCGCACGGTCAGCAGCACCACGAGCCACACCGGCGTCGCCAGCGCGGTGAGCAGCTTGCTCAGGCCAAAAGCTGAGAGCAGCGCGTGTGCCTTCGTGTCCGGGCGCAGCAGCGTGAAGAGCTTCACAACGCCGATCCACAGCCACTCGAGCGGATGCGCGGCAAGGAACTGCAGGGCGAAGCGGGTGTAGTCCGCGTTGTAGGCCAGCGTGTACCAGTCGGTCACGAAGATGCCATGATCGGCCATGGCCTGCGGCAGCGAAGGCTCGGCGTTGAAGTGATCGAGCAGCGCACGCACCGTGTAGGGATTCGCGCCGGCGAAGAAGTTATACGGTCCGTTCTGTGGCAGGTAGAACGATCCGTGGACAACGGTGTTCGTCGCGGCGAGAACGGCAACCGCCAGCACCAACACGGTCGCTGCCACCCGCGCCCGATGCGGGTTGCTGAAGACGGCGACGGCATACGCGATCGGCAACGCCATTAAGGCAAGGTTGGGCCGTACCGACAAGCTAAGGCCCCACGTGGCGCCGAGCAGCCAGGGCGTCCAGCGCTCCCGGTCGCGTAGTCGCAGGCAAAGATACGCCAGGCCGGAGACAAAAAGAACGGAGATCTCCGTATCCCAAAGCTTGGGTATGGACGCCAGGAGATCCGGGTCTACCGATAGCACGAAGGCCGCCAGGGCCGCAGCTACGGGCTTGCCGGTCGTCTCCCGCAGCGTCAGGTAGAGCACCGCCGCCACGGCGCAGTACAGCAGCGCTTGCAGGCCGACGACGCCGGACGGCCCTGCTTTTGCAAAGAACAGCCCGGCCAGTTGTGGGTACCCGCCGGGCAGAAAGGTCGACGTGACGTGCCCGGTCGCCAGATAGGCCTGCAGGTTGATCCAGAAGCCGGTCTCAGGATGCGTAAAGGGCATCAGGTGGGCCGTCGCTGCGACCAGCAGAAGCAGAACGCCAGACAAGAACAGCAGGGATCGAGCGGGGGAGAGCCTGGACATGCCGGTACGTTGGTCCTCGTGGTTCGTCGTAGGGCCAGTGTATGGGCGTCCCGCCCCCCTGCGGAAACGATGGGGACCTACGTTCGCTGGGCGAGGCACCAAAGCGCCTCGCTCAGGGACCGGAGGTTACTTGTTGCTGGGCGTCTGCGGCACACCCGCCGAGGGCGCACCCGGAGCAAGGATGAAGTCCTTGCCGTACAGGGTGCCGTTGCCAATCACACGGTTGTAGCCGTTGTTGCCGGAGGTATACAGACCATTGAACCCAGGAATGTTGCGGTGGAAGATCTTGTACGGCAGACCCTCGTTTTGCGCCGCCGAGAGCTCGTAGATGTAGTAGTTCTCATTGCCGACGCGTGCGCCCCCGCGCTCGATGTTCAACGCGGTCAGGCCGGCAAAGGCCGGCGACGAGGCGCTCGTGCCGATCACGCCAACCAGCGTGTCACCGAAGACCTCGATATCGGCGCTGTCATCCGCGTTGCAGATCGCGCCGCCCGGGCAGCCCCCCATGTGCAGGGCAAGGTCCGGCACGGTGCGCGCCCTGGCACTGCCAGTCGTCACGAGATCCTGGTACAGCGGCTTGGCGAAAACGACACTGTCGCCACCGCCCGAACCCCAGTACCCGCCCGTTGCCGGCGTGCCGTAGAAGATGTCCTCGGTCAGCGGGTCGGCGTAGGCCTCCTCGGAGATGTACGCGGAATCGAGGCCGCTCCCCGCATCCGGGTTATACGTGGTCTTCAGATTCGTTCCACCCACGCCCGTCACGTGCGGGCTTGAGGCGGGAAACTCGGCCGAGGCCAGAAACTGGCCGCAGGAAGACGTCGCTGCAGCGTCGAAGCAGGCCAGGGCCGGAATCGACAGTGCGCCTTCATCGCCCGAGGCCGCCACAAAGGTGATCCCCAGGGCGTTGCCCTCCGCCATCAGATCGTCCTCTGCCAGCAGGATGTCCGTGTAGTCCACGCCATCGTTGAATGATGGGGTGTAGGTGAGCTCCGGCCCGCCAAAGGACATGCTCACCACATCGGCGGCGTTGTCTTCGATGATCTGCGCCAGGCCCGAGATAAAGGAGAGATCGGTTAGATCGGGCAGGCTGTACAGCAGGATGTTGGCCTTCGGCGCCATGCCGCCGCTCTGCTGGATATCCAGCTCGGCCTCAAAGGAGCCGTCGCTGTTGGGATCGAACGCCGACCCACCCAGAACATTGATCTGCCGGATCTTGGGCGAGGCAATCCCCTCGTGCCCGAAGTACAAGTCCATGTCCGTTTGATTGAAGCCACCATCCACCATCACGGCGACCGTGGTTCCCTTGCCGTTGTAGCTGTTATCGGAGGGCCACTTGTAAGCCTGGCGCAGATCATCAAACCAGTACGGCCCCGCAGTGCTGTACCGGTTCGCCGGCGCGGCTGCATGGTGAGCGTAATTGTGCAGGCGCACGGTGCCGGAGAGCCCTGCCACCACCGCGCCCGCGTTTCGCAATGAGTTCGGCAGCGCCATCGGGTGCGCTGCCACAAGGACGGTCTTGCCGTTCGCCATCACGCCGTGGCGAAGACCCGTGCCCAACGCTGCTTCCGTGCTCGCGCCGTTGCCAGTGACATGCAGGTGATGTGACGAGGCGATCGTTGCCGTTAATCCGAAGCCCGCCAGTTCCTTCTCCATGGCGGAGATCTTTGCCGTGTCAGCTCCGAAGCGGGCGTCGAACTCGGCCGGCGTCAACCACTTGCGGTACATCGGCGACTTGGGGTTGTGGAGCTCGATCAGCAGCTGATCCAACTCCGCCCGATGCGCCTGCGGTAGAAAGATGTCGAAGCTGACCGCCTCAGACGGGGCAACGGCTTCTTTCAATTTGGCCTTCTCCATAGCTCGCGCAGGCAAACTCGCTGCTGTTGCAAGCAAAACGCCCAAACCCGCCCATGCAAAATGCCTGACGCTCATCCGAAGACCCTCGTGACCCCAAAGTTGTAGTGGTTAGTCTTTGTATCACCTGCCAGCGCCCGCTGCCCTGCGAATTTTGCAACTTTTCGGCCCGCCGCCTGGTCGGCCATGCTGACGGTAGCCGACACGACTGGCGCTTCATCTACGACGCCCGCCCCATCGATACACTCGCGTTCATGCCGGACGCCCCACTTACCTCCGTAGCGAAGGCCGGTGAATGCGAAGGGACGATCATCCTGCGCCTCACCGGTCCGTTGACGCAGGCCAACCTGTTCTCCTTCCAGAGTGAGTTCCGGTCCATGTGCCCACCGGTGTTGATCGTGGAGTTCGCCGACCTGACCTACATGGACTCCGCCGGTCCGGGCTTGATGATGAACGGCTGTGTCTCCGCCGAGCGCGATGGGCGCCGCTTTCTTCTGGCGGCAGTGAGCGACCGCGTGATGGCGCTGCTTCGGTTGACGAAGGTCGATACCGTGCTGCCGCTGTTCCCAACCGCACACGCCGCCGAAGCCTTCGTGGCGACACGCGGGTCCTGAATCGCCAGCACAGGGGGGAGCGCGTCGACTCGGTACACACGGGACAGGGGCAGCGACCGCTCCTGACGGGTGTGTCGGCCACCGTACATAGCCGGCCCACCCTGGGCAGGGGTCTTCTTTCTGGTGTACTGTTTGGGCTGCATTCGCTATGCCACTATACGAACGAGGTGAAGGTGATCTCCTTGCAGGACAGGCGCACCCGGCAATCCGCACGATTGCTTCTCTTACTTGTCGGCGTCATCCTGTGGGGCTGCGCCCTGCACGGACAGGAGGTCTCGCCTGCAAGCGGTCCCACAACAGACAGCAGTGTCATCGGACCCGATGGAACAGCGCATGTCACACGGGTTGTCCCCGTGCCGACAACCGTAAGCCCGGAGGCGCAGCGCTCGCTGGCGCGGCCGACCAAGGATGATCCGACTGAATCAAGCCTCGCGGAGCGCCGCCGCGGCACGGACATCTGGCAGGCCGGTGCGGGCCTGGCGTTCGAGGCGAAGTATCCGGTGACCGTGCAACCGGGCACAATGGCCGGCGTGCCCGTGAAGACGATCAAGCCCGCAACGGCCCAGCACCCCGACTGGGTTCTGATGAACCTGCACGGGGGCGGCTTCAACTCGGATTCCGGCTCGCTGACGGAGTCTGTGCCCGTTGCCTCCATGGCCGGCACAACCGTGGTCACGGTGCTCTATCGCCTGGCGCCGGAGCATCCCTTCCCTGCCGCTGTCGATGACGCCGTAGCCGTCTACCGCGAGCTGCTCAAGACCTACAAGCCAAACCATATCGCCATCTACGGCACATCCGCCGGCGCCATCCTGACCGGCGAGGTCACGGTAAAGCTGCGGCAGCTCGGGTTGCCGCTGCCCGGGGCACTCGGCGTCTTCTCCGGAATGGGCGACTTCAGCCGCCACGGCGATTCGGAGGCGTTGTTTTCACTGCGTGGGCTCTCCGGCCACCTCAACCCGCCCAAACCCGCGGCCGAGAGCAGCCGCGAGTACGTCGGCAGCACCGACCTGAAGGATCCCGTGCTTTCACCGGTGTACGCGGACCTGCATGGCTTTCCGCCCACCCTGTTCATCACCAGCGAGCGGGATCTGCTGCTGAGTGGAACCGCGAACATGCACCGGGCGTTCCTCAGCGCCGGGGTGGACGCGCATCTGGTGGTCTTTGACGCCTTGCCGCACGCCTTCTGGAACGACATCGGGCTGCCCGAGTCGACGGAAGCGCAGGGGCTGATGGCGCATTTCTTTGTGGCGCAGCTGGGCCGGTAAGGCTCGTTCCGACCGGCTGCCGCGCACCGCATGAAAACTGTTCCGCGCGCTGCCGGCCGCCGCCCATTGCGCTGCCCACCCAACCTTCGTACCCTGTGATCAGGTGTCGTCTCCGCTCCAGCTCGCTCTGCTTTCCTGCCTGCTGCTGGGATTGCGCCACGGCTTCGACTACGACCACCTTGCTGCCATCACTGACATCACCAGCGTCCAGCGCGGCTGGCGTGAGGGCATGCGTCTGGGACTGCTTTACGCGCTTGGGCACGCGCTCACCGTAGCGCTGCTGGGCATCGCGGTGATCTCGCTGCACCTGTCCCTGCCGCGGCACCTGGACGGCCTTGGCGAGCGTCTGGTTGGCGCCACCCTGATTGCGCTTGCGATCTACGTCCTCGCCTCGCTTTGGCGGTCCAAAGCCTGGATGGCCCTGCGTCACGAGGGCACGCCGGGTCACAGGCATGTCAGTCGCAGCCGCATCGCTCTGCTGATCTCGGGTGCACGCTTCCTGCATTGGCGGGCCATGCGCCTCGTCGACCCGGCGCGGCCCAGGCCGGACGCCTTCGCCTTTCGCTACGATCGCGGCTCTGTGTTTACGGTCGGCATCATCCACGGGCTTGGTGCGGAGACACCGACACAGCTGCTGCTCTTTCTGCTGGCGGCCAACCTGGGTGGCACCAGCCGCGGTCTGTTCGGGCTGCTGTGTTTTATCGCGGGCCTGCTGCTGATGAACACGGCGATGACGGCAAGTGCGTCGGGCATCTTTGCCGGCAGCCGCCACCGGCCTCGCCTGCAGGCCGCGGTGACCTCGTTAACCGCCGCCTACAGCTTCGCCGTTGGAACGATTTTTCTGTTCGGCTTGAGCGATCGCCTGCCCGCGCTGGTGCGTTGACGCCATCGCCCGCCCGGGCGCGTGCATCTGAAGATAGGGAACGAGGACTGGGGAATCGTGGAACTGCAGCGAGGGGATTCAGGGGCGAAGAGCCTCCCGGAAAAAGCAGCACACCTGGCCAACACGCTGGGTGGCTTCGGATCACTGCTGGTCGCCTACTCGGGCGGAACGGATTCGGCGTTTCTTGCGTGGGCTGCACATCGTGCCCTGGGCAGCCGCATGCTGGCCGTGATTGCGGATTCGGCCTCCTTGCCGCGCAAAGAGCTTGCAGCCGCGCTGGCCTTCACGGCCTCGCATGCCATCCCGACGGAGATCCTGCAAACCGCCGAGCTCGCCAACCCCGACTACCAGCGCAACGATGCGCAGCGCTGCTTCCACTGCAAGGACGAACTTTTCACGCAGATGGAAGCCAAGCGAGAGCAGCTCGGTTTTGCGCACATCGCCTACGGCATGAACCTCGACGACCGCGGCGAGGTGCGCCCAGGACAGCGTGCGGCCTCCGGCCATGGCGTGGTGGCGCCGCTCGTCACCGCGGGGCTCACCAAGGCTGACATTCGCACGCTGGCTCGTGAAGCCGCGCTGCGCATCGCCGACAAGCCCGCCAGCGCCTGCCTGTCGTCGCGCATCGAGTATGGCCGGCCTGTGACGGCCGAAGCGCTGCTGCAGGTGGAGAATGCCGAGGATGCCCTGCACGCGCTCGGCTTCACCCAGGTACGTGTGCGGCACCATGGCGATCTTGCGCGGATCGAGATCGCCAGGCCGGAGCTGCCGCTCGCCCTCTCGCTGGACATGCTCGACCGGATGACGCGGGCCGTACGCTCGCTCGGCTTCACCTATGTCACGCTGGACACGCATGGCTATCGTTCCGGATCAATGAACGATGTGCTGCCCGCGTCAGCCATTGCCGCAGCGCGCTGAAGAGCCACGGCCACACAAGAAGAGGACAGGATGCGTATCGCGTATTTGGATTGCTTCGCCGGGATTGCCGGCGACATGTTTCTGGGAGCTTTGCTGGATGCCGGGGTACCGGCAGAGGTGCTGCACGAGGCCACGGCCGCGTTGAACCTGAAGGCCACCCTGAAGATTGAGACCGTGGATCGCAGCGGTATCTCATGCACAAAGGTTCACGTACTGGAGAATGGACAGCTCGCCGAAAAGCCGCACGTCCACACGCATGCGGTCGAGGAGCCGTCAGCGTTTACGCAGCAGGAGCAAGGCGAGTCACCGGCGTTCATGCGAACAAAGCAGCCTGAAACCCAGCACATGCACAAGACGGGCCATTCGCACACCCATGAACCCACGCACGACGCGGCGGGGGAGCCAACGCATACGCACGAGCCTCACGGGCATGCTCACGTTCATGGCCGCTCGCTGACGGAGATTCGTGCCCTCATCACAGGCGTGAAGCTGCACGACAACGTGAAGGCGACCGCCATTCGAGCGTTCGAACTGCTGGGCCGCTCCGAGGCCAGGATTCACAACGTACCGGTCGATGACATCCACTTCCACGAGGTTGGCGCGGTTGATGCCATCGTGGACATCGTTGCGGCGAGTGCCGGGATTCATCACTTGCAGATCGGTAAGTGGTTTGCCTCGCCGGTCAATGTAGGCGGTGGCACTGTGCTCTGCGCCCACGGCACCTTTCCTGTACCGGCACCGGCCACGGCCGACCTGCTGCGCGGCTATCCGACCTACTCCGCCCACATTCAGAAGGAGCTAGTCACACCAACCGGTGCGGCGCTGCTGCGTGCACTCGAACCCACTTTTGGCCAGCAACCGCCGATGCTTGTCGAGCACATCGGCTACGGTGCGGGCACACGCAATCCAGCGGACTTCCCGAACGTGCTGCGCCTGAGTGTCGGTGACACTGGCGACGCGGTATACGGGGAAAACAAGGCCCTGCCGGAGGCAGCCAGCAAGGACCACACACAGACCGTGACGGTACTCGAGACCGCACTGGACGATGCCTCGCCGCAGCTACTCGCCTATGTCGCCGAGAAAGCGCTGGCCGCCGGTGCGCTCGACGTCATGATGACACCCGTCCTCATGAAGAAGGGCCGCCCCGGCACACTGCTGACGGTGCTTTGCGATCCCGCGGCGAGCGATACCTTTGAGCAGCTGCTGCTGCGCGAAACCACCACACTGGGTGTGCGCATTCGGCAGGATCGACGGGCCTGTCTCGATCGCTCGTCGATCACGCTCGACACGAACTACGGTCCGATTCGCATGAAGATTGGTACAGACTCCGGCGAAGAGCGCAATGCGGCGCCCGAGTTCGAAGATTGCCGTGGGGCCGCAGAGCGCCTCGGCGTTCCACTGAAGCAGGTTCAGGCCGCAGCGATTGCCGCCTACAAACGGTAACGAAGGCCATGACGCGAACTCATCTACTTGAACTGCTTTCTGCCGTGGAGCGCGGCAACGAGACACCCGAAGCCGCTGCCGATCGCCTGGCGACGCTGCCCTTTGAAGACCTCGGGCACACACGGGTCGATCATCATCGCAGCCTGCGTACCGGCTTGCCGGAGGTGATCTACGCAGCCGGCAAAACGCCCGCGCAGACTGCAGCCATCTTCGGATCGCTGGCCGCGGACGGCGTCGACGTGCTGGCCACGCGTGCCGATGCCGCAACTGCCGAGGCTGTGCTCGCGGCGCATCCCACGGCGGTCTACAACGCCACCGCCCGCACGCTTGCTCTGCGCCACACGGCTGAGCATGCTACCAGTGAGCGCGTCAACGATACGCGCGCCAGGCCGGGCCGCATCGCGGTCGTCTGTGCGGGTACCAGCGATCTTCCCGTCGCCGAGGAGGCAGCGGTCACCGCTGAGACCTTTGGCTGCGCGGTGACGCGACTGTATGACGTTGGCGTTGCCGGTCTGCACCGTCTGTTGGCCGTTCGCGAGCAGTTTGCGGACGCAGACGTGGTGATCGTTTGTGCGGGTATGGAAGGCGCGTTGCCGTCCGTGGTCGGCGGTCTGGTGGGCGTGCCCGTGATTGCCGTGCCAACATCGGTGGGCTACGGTGCTTCGTTCGGCGGGACCTCTGCGCTGCTGGGCATGCTGAACTCCTGCAGTCCGAACGTCACGGTGGTCAACATCGATAACGGGTTCGGCGCAGCGTACACTGCGACGCTGATTGCAAGGGCTTCGGCAAGCGTTGGCAAAGGCGAATAGACGTAGGTTTATCCGGCCGTTGCACGCTGCATCTTAAGTACAAGGCACGTTCTACCTGCATAACCAAAGGGCACGTTCTACCCGCGAATAAAGGAGCACTCCCATGGAACGAAGAGACTTTCTGATTTCTGCTGCCGCCACTGCAGCCGCTGCGGCTGTCCCCGCCGACGCGCAGGCTGGTCACACCTCAAAAGGCGCTCCAGTGAAGCGTGCTGAATCACCGGACATGATTTACCGGGAGCTGGGCACCACAGGCGAGCGTGTCTCCGCCATCGGCATGGGCGGCTACCACTTGGGCAAGCAGAAAGACCCGCAGGAGAGCATTGACTTGGTGCATGCGGGTGTGGACCGCGGCATCACGTTTATCGACAACTGCTGGGATTACAACGATGGCATCTCTGAGGTGCGGGTTGGGCAGGCGTTGAAGAACGGCTACCGTCAGAAGGTCTTCCTCATGACGAAGATCGACGGCCGTACCGCCGAGGAGTACAACAAGCAGCTCGAGCAGTCGCTGGGCCGCCTCAACACCGATGTGATTGACCTGGTGCAGTTCCACGAGGTCATTCGCATGGAAGACCCCGATCGCATCTTCGCCAAGGGTGGCGCGATCGATGCCGCCATCAAGGCGCGTGAGGCGGGCAAGATTCGTCACATCGGCTTCACCGGGCACAAGGATCCAGCGGTACACCTGCGCATGTTCGAGGTTGCCGATAAGAACGGCTTCCACTTCGATACCGTGCAAATGCCGGTCAACGTGATGGACGCACACTTCCGCTCGTTCACGAAGCAGGTCATTCCTGTAGCGGTGAAGCATGGCACCGGTGTGCTGGCGATGAAGACGTTCGGCGACCACTTTATCCTCGACAGCGGCACCGTGCAGGCGGTGGAAGCGCTGCAGTACGGTCTGTCGCAACAGGTCTCGGTCGTCATCACCGGCATCGACACCATGCCCGTTCTTGAGCAGGCGATGACAGCCGTGCGCAACTTCAGGCCAATGACCGAAGCGCAGCAGCAGGCCCTGTTGAGCCGCACCGAATCCGCAGCCGCCGAAGGCAAATACGAGCTCTTCAAGACGTCGACGCACTTTGACGGTACGGCGGCTAATCCGAAGTGGCTCGGCCAGGATCTGACTGGCAAAGCGAGCTAGTGACAGGCAAGAGAAAGGCCGCCAATGGGCGGCCTTCTCTTTGCTCGTCGGCTAAACTCTAGCCCTTGGAGCGGTCGGTGAAGCGGTAGAACAGGGATTGTTTCGCGACCGGCTCGGATGCCTCGTTCAGTGCGGACATCTGCGTGTGCGAGAGTGGCGTAAAGTCGCGGGCGATCTTGACGTTCTCTTCCAATTGCCCGATGTTGTCACAGCCGATGATGACGGTGCTGACCGGATGCGTCAACGCATAGTTCATCGCGTCGCGCATGGTCATGACACCGGGGCGGTACGCGATCTGCGAACCTTCCCACATGTGCTTCTGCGCTTCCACGGGAGGTGGCGTCCAGCTGGACAGCAGACGGCCGCGCGAGGGCACCTTCATGCCGATGATGCCCATCTGCTTCTCCACCACAAGCGGCAACAGCTTCTCCTGAAAGCTCCACATGTGCGTATCGGCAGGGTTTAGCGACATCAGGATGCAGTCGAACGGATGCCGGTTGATGGCATCGATGAGCGGGTCGGGACGGTAGTGACCCGTGAGCCCAAGGTTGCGAACAACCTTCTGCTCCTTCATCTCGATCAGGGCTTCCATGGCGCCGCCCTTGGCGAAGACGGCGTCGACATCCTCAGGCAAACCGATATCGTGCAGCTGCCAGAGATCGACATGGTCGGTGTTGAGCAACTGCAACGACTTTTCAATCATCCGCATGGAGCCGTCGCGGGTGCGCTCCTTGGTCTTGGTTGCGAGAAACGCCTCGTTGCGACGCGTCTTCATCACGGCGCCAACGTATTGCTCGCTCCACCGAGCCGGGCCGCCGTAAATGGACGATGTATCGAGGTAATTGACGCCCAGATCAAGGGCGCGGTTGATGAGTGGAACCGTTACATCGAAGTTGTTGCCCTGCTCGATCGCTGCCTGCCCACCCAGTGAGAAGATACCGACCTTGTAGCCGGTCTTGCCGAGGTTGCGGGTCGGCATCGCATCGTGGGTCTTGGGGTTGAACGGCAGCGGGGGCAGCGGCTTTGCTTCGGTCGATGCGACCGCCGCTGTGCCTGGCATCAGCAGGCCTGCCGCGAGCGCCCCACCCGCCTTGAGAAACGTCCGACGATCCTGCGAGCTTTTCTGATCCTTTGCCAAGCTATCCTCCAGCGAAGTGAAACGATGTTCTGCGAGGCAATTCTACGCCGTCATGCCGCTCGCTTGAACCGGACGATTCAACGAGCCACCGTCACATCCTCGACCTGCGGCCGGAGTTCTGGTGCGGTCGGAATGGCTGGCTCTCGCTCTTCTGTAAGGACGTCCCGCGTCAGCGGCATGGTGGCGGTACGTTCGGTGGTGGTGACCACGCGGGTTACACGCACTTCCTCCCGCAGCAGATACTCGCGCCTGGCTACCAGCCGTTCTTCGACGAGTGGGTAGACCGTTGTCTCGCCTTCGACACGAATGTCCGGCCGCTCGGA
>CAXTFS010000005.1:0-27444 GCA_964243395.1 uncultured Acidobacteriaceae bacterium
ATCGCACACAGCTCAGCAAGGATGTGCTCGCGGGCAAGAAGCCGTTGGACAGCCTCGCCATCTTCGCGGCTTCGGGCCAGGGGCCGGCGCATGGCAAAGGCGATTCGCTGGAGCCGCTCCGTCTCACACGCCGCAAGACACACATCACCGCGCTCGATCCGGACAACGCTGTGCTTACGCTGGGCGAGGATGTGCCGTTGCGATTCGACGCCCTGCTGCTCGCCACCGGCAGCAAGCCCAGGCTGCCTGCGTTGCCCGGAGCCGATCTGCCGCACGTGTTCACCATCCGTCACACCGCGGACCTGCGGCGCATGGAGCCGTTGCTGCAGCCGGACAAGCGTGCGGTGCTGCTGGGCGACAGCTTCATTGCCTTTGAGGCCGCGTCAGCACTGCGCCAGCGCGGGCTCTCGGTGACGGTCGTCGCCAGGAGTGAACTACCGTTCGCCAAGAAGTTTGGCCCGGTCATTGCGATGGCCTTGAACGCCTGGCACAAGAGCCATGGCACAGTCGTTCTGAGTTCCACCGAGGCAGTGGCGATCACGGAGACAGCGGTACAGGTCAAAGATGTACATGGCGAGGATCTCGGCGACCGGCTTGCTGCTGACCTGGTGATTGTGGCCATCGGCGTCGAGCCCGTGCTGGATTATGCCCCCGATCTGCCGCACGCAGAGGAGGGCGGTGGTCTGGCCCTGGGTCGCAATCTGCGCGTGGGGCGTCAGGTCTGGGCCGCGGGCGATATCGCTTCCATCGACGGAACGCGCATCGAGCACTGGCGGCTCGCCGAGCAGCACGGCCGCACCGCTGCGGAGGCGATGTATGCCTACGCCACCGGCAACGCGCACGGTCCGGCGTACCCGTTCAATGGCGTGCCGCTGTTCTGGACATTCCACTTCGGCAAGCGGCTGAATTATGCCGGCCATGCTGACACATGGGATCGCATCGAGTACGACGGCGATCCCACGCAACTCGACTTTCTGGCGTTCTACGTCAAGGACGAGAAGGTTGCAGCGGTGCTCGGCTGCGGCAGGGACACGGCGATTGCAGCGCTGATGGAGCCCCTGCGTGAGCCGCTCACGTTGGAGGGGGCCCGACAGATCACATCGGCTATGGCTGCGGCGTAGGTTCCGACGGTGGCGGGCCTCCGGGACCGCTGAATCGACGCGGGCCGCCAAATCCACCTGGCCCGCCTGGACCTCCCTGCACGGCGGCGGGGGTCTTGGTTGGATCGACCGCCACTGCGAGATCGGCAAGGTAGCCTGCTTCGGGATGTGCCGAGTCCGCGGGCCGGAGCTTGGCCACCGACATCGCCCCATGCTGATGCCCGAAGATGCCATCCTCAGCCTGCGTGGTGCGGTGGATCTTGTGCTCGCTGTAGGGCGCGTGCCGCATCAGTTCGACGGCAAATTCCTCCGGAAAGAACACCTGCCCCACATGCGAGGTGTGTCCCGCGGCATAGGTCTGGCCCTGCCCGCCCAGTCGCGCGGCCGTATGGCCATCCTCGCGCACCTTGAAGTGGATGTGGTTGGTGCGGCCCATGTAAAAGCCCGGAAAGACGGTGTCGAAGGTGACTTCGCCGTTTGCGCCGGTGAACTGGATCCCACGCAGAAACGTCAGCTGATCGGTGGGCTTCATCCGCGGCGGCGGACCAAAGCCCTCGGGCGGTCCGGGGCGGTTGCCCGGGTGCTGCGGATCTGGGTGTTGCGAGTCTGGATGCTGCGGATCGAAGCCCGGCGGCGGACCACCTGGACCACCCGGACCTCCGGGACCGCCCGGACCCATCGGATTCATCCTGGTAAATCCGGCGTATAGACCCAACGCGTCGCAGTGCCATACATCGACCGCCGCGTGCGGCAGTGGCTTGCAGGTGCGCGCGTCGAGCACCACCAGTTTGAGTCGCAGCGGCAGGCCCGGCTTGCCCTCGCGGATGTCGGCGCGCACAAACTCATCGGCCACATAGTAGGGGCCCACCTCCTGCTCGGCGGTAAGCGGGCAGACGGAGCTTTGCGAGGACAGTCCCAGCGCCCAGGCAGCCTGCTGCAGCTCCCAGGCTGCGGCGAATCCTACGGTGTTGGCGACAAAGCGACGTCGGGTCAGCGGTCGTGATGTGGACATGGTCTCCTTTGCCTCCGGATGGTCAAAGGGTTCGACGACGAATCCGCTCAGACGGAGTACAAGCCCGATGCAAAGGGTCCGTTTCAGGCCGCTGTTTCGTTCTCAAAGTAGAGATACTTGCGCCAGTTGGCATCCGCCGAGCCGATCATGCGCATGATGTGCCGGCTGGTGTGCAAGGTGAACGGCCGCGGCTCGCGCAGCAGCTTCATCTCCGGCAGTTCATGCAGCAGGTGGTTGCCCTTGCGCCGATTGCAGCCCTTGCAGCACGCCACCAGGTTCTCCCAGGTAGACTGGCCGCCGCGCGAACGTGGGTTCACGTGGTCCAGCGTCAGCTCCGCCGCAGGCAGCACGACCTGGCAGTACTGGCACGTATTGCGGTCGCGCAAAAGGATGTTTTTGCGGCTCAGCGCACGCGTCTGGTGCGGGATGCGGCGGTACTCCAGCAGCCGGATCACGCTGGGCATCTGCATGCTGGCGCGATGCGAGTGCAGCGTGGTGCCCTGCTCCTCTTCCGTGCGCGCAACGCCCTTCAAGACCAGCACCAACGCCCGGCGCGCGCCGCAGATATTGATCGGCTCATAGCTCGCGTTCAGTACCAGCACTGGCGTCTGCATGGCCGGCTGCCGGAAAACGCCGGCACGGATCTCGATTGCTTCCATCCGCGCCGTCCCTGGCACCGGATGCGTGGTGTGGTGAACCTTGCCGCCGCGCTTCGGTCTTGCCTGCCCAACCTGCATTCCGCCTCCGGTCCCTGCCCTGTTGCGTTCCCCGTGCCCTTTGTAGCTCTCAGCCGTTTTAACCCGTTTGCAGCGTTCCCGTCGCGTTGGCGGGCGTGCTGTCCCAGTGGGCGACGTCCCGTTCCACCGACCGCACACTTTCCGGCTGCGCACGCGCCACAGTGGCGACCCAGACCCGCGTCGCTCCGGCGCGCAGCAGCACCTTGGCGCACAGATTTGCCGTTGCGCCCGTGGTCAGGATGTCGTCAATCAGCAGCACCTCGCGCCCGCGCACCGCGTCCGCGTCGCCGATCCGGAAGGCTCCCTGCAATCCGCGACGGCGTTGATCCGGACGCAGCGTGTACAGCGCCCGGGTATCGCGCACCCGCAACAGCGCCCCGGGCCGCAGGTCAAGCTTCCACCCAGGGTGCGATCGACGCAGTCGCTTTACTGCCGCACGCGCCAGCAGCTCAGCCTGGTTGAAGCCGCGCTCCCGCTCCCGTGCGCCAAACAGCGGGACCGGGATGACCACTAGGTCTTCGCCGGCGAGCCCGCGCAGCTGCAGCACCGCCGCGGCCATCCAGTCCCCGAGGACATGCTCCGCCACGCCACGCACGCCACCGAATTTCAGCGTGTGCAGCATCTCGCGGATCTCGTTGTCGTACGGAGCGAAGGCAACGGCCTTCGTGAAGGCCGGCGGCGTCAAGCGGCACGGAGTACATTCCCGTGTGCCCATCGCCGCGGCAAACCGGGCCGATTCCATGCCCAGCGCGTCGCCGCAACGAGCGCAAAGGGTGTCTCCCGGGTCGGCGGCCTGGGATCGAACCCGGCCGATGCAGGCATCGCAAACACGAACGGGGATAAGGCCGGACATCGGTCCGCCGCACACGCGGCAATCGGAGGGCAGGACGGCGTGAAGTACATCGGCGGCAATGCGGGGAACGACCGCGGTGCAACTCCGGAGGACGTGGGTTACCGCGCGCCAGCGGTGCGCCGGGCTCGCCTCTCCACCGGGCGGCCCGCCGTTTCCGAGCCGGATTTGCCTTTCAGCCTCGCTGAAGACGCACCTCACTCGCGGGGCAGAGGTCTGTGAGTAGACGCGCACTGCACCGATTGCCCGCAGTATAGCCCCGTACCTCGCACAGGGCAATGAGGAAGAAGTCCGGTGTTGCTTCGCTTTCGATGCCGCTGCCCGCTGTACGTGCCTCTGCTCTTCAGCATCCGGCCGCGCCTGTTCTTACGCCCGGCGCCAGGCGGGTGTTCGTGGGGATGAATGCGCTGCGCCGGACCGGGGGCACGGCCGTCCTCGCCGCGTTATCCTGAGAGAGTGCCCGCTGCCGTCACGTCGCCGGTTGTTCCCCGCCGTGCACAGGCACGTTCCCGTGGACGTTTCGGCGTTCTCCTATCCGATTACGTTGCGCTGAGCAAGCCGCGCGTCTCCGCGATGGTGCTGCTGACCGCTGCAGGTGGGTTTTACCTCGGTTCGCTGGCCTCCGGCATCAGCCCGTTCCACCTTGGCCTGGTCCAGGCGCTGATCGGCATTGCCCTGGTCACCGCCGGCTCGTCGGTGCTGAACCAGGCGCTGGAGCGCCGCACCGACCGCCGCATGCCGCGCACCGCCTCGCGGCCGATGGCCATGCACCGCGTCGGCCTGGCGCATGGCCTGTTGTTGGGCTTTGCGCTGATCTTCGGCGGTTCGCTCTACCTGGCCATCACCACCAACCTGATCACCGGCACGCTGACCCTGCTGACCGCCGTCGCGTACGTGGCGATCTACACGCCGCTGAAGCGCATTACGTCGCTGAACACGTTCATCGGCGCCTTTCCGGGCGCGCTGCCGCCGCTGATCGGCTGGACCGCCGCGCGCGGTCTGATTGAGTGGCCCGCCGTGGCCCTGTTCGCGATCCTCTTCGTCTGGCAGTTCCCGCACTTCATGGCGATCGGCTGGCTTTATCGCGCCGACTACGCCAGCGCCGGCATCCGCCTCACCGCGACCGGCAAGGACACGGCGGAATCGGCGCGGTCCTCGTCGATCCAGGCGCTGTTCTACGCCGTGCTGATGATCCCCGTAAGCCTGTGGCCTACCTGGCTGCACACCACCGGCAAGCCCTATGCGATCGTGGCCCTGCTGCTCGATGCCTACTACCTTTGGGCGACGATTCGCTTTGCCCGCATCACGCGCTCCCCGGACGGCTCCGAAGGGCGGGCACTGGCCCGCGGCCTGCTCAAGACCTCTGTGATCTATCTGCCGTTGCTGCTGCTGGCGATGGTCGCCAACGCGCAAGGCCGCTTGTTCCTGCGCTAGGCGAGACTCGTCGCGGTGAAAGGCATTTTCGTCCGGCGACAAACACCTCTGCCCTGCCCGATACACTGAGATCAGCAAGATGGCTGTCCTGACCGCACCCAACCCGACCTATCGCACGCCAGCTTCGGTGATCTGGGGCATCCTTGGCGTCTCCGCACTGGCGTCGCTGTTTCTGGCCTGGCTGGTCTACTACCACCCACCCACCGATGTCGCCGGCACGCATCTTGCCTTTCTTCCCGCACTGAATGCCGTGCTGAATGGTCTGTGCACGATCTTTCTGCTGATCGGTTTCCGGCATATCCGGCGCCGCGAGATCACCGCACACCGCAACAGCATGTTCGGGGCGTTCATCGTGTCGTCGGTCTTCCTGGTGACTTATGTGGTCAACCACATCCTGCACGGGGACATGCTGTTTCCGCGAGCCTACCCCACGGCGCGTGCGATCTATCTATGGGTGCTGCTGACCCCGCACATCCTGGCTGCCGTGGTCTGCCTTCCACTGATCCTGATCACCTTCTTTCTCAGCCTCACCGGACGCTTCCCGGCGCACAAGCGGCTCGCGCGCTGGACGTTTCCCATCTGGCTGTATGTGTCGGTCTCGGGCGTTGTGGTCTACGCCATGCTGGCGGCGTACCGCTAAATGCAAAGCGATACACGCAAGCTACTTACCACCGGTTCGGTGATCTTCACCTCGGGCATTCTCTTCGTCGTGCTGCTCTACGTTGCTTTCGGAGGCGCCTCGCACCAGGGGCCGCACAGCAACGGTGGCTGGCTGATGTTGATCCTCGCCCTCGGCTGCCTGCCCACCGGCCTGCTGACGCTTGTCCTCGGCATCGCAAAAGTCATCGGCGAAAAGAGCCGCTAGCTCCCCAGGCAGCGTTACCCTGTCACGAGGCGTACCGGGAGTTTCTCGTTTGAGCTTGCGACCTCTGTGCATTTGGGCCATCAGCGGAGCAATCCTTCTGATCGCTCCACAAATACTCCCCCAGACACCCTCCCAGACACCCTCCCAGACACCCGCTACGCCCTCCAATGACACCCAGCTTTCGCCGCGCGCCGCGTATGAGGACGCGCTGCACCCGCTCGAAATCACCCGCCACGACATCGCCAACTGGTCGGACATTGAGATCGCTGCGATGAAGGTCGCGATTGCGCGAGCCAAGGAAGCCTGCCTCGCCCGCCAGGCTGGCACGTACACCGGGGCCGATCTGCTGGAGCTGGCACGTCTGTGCTCGCTCGGCCAGCAGTGGAGCATCGTGGCCACGGCCGCCAACCGGTACATCAGCGAACCGGCGACGCCCAAGCCAAGGCTCACCGAAGCGTACGTCGACAAGGTGGATGCGGACCTGCGCATGAAGGCCGAAGAGGCTGCCCTTGCGGACGCGACCACCATGCTGAGTGCCGTGCCCTACACCGCGGATGTTGCCGATGCCATCGACGAGGCGCTGGGCTACATGCAATTCGTGCACACGGCCGACGCTCTCACCCTGGCCAAGCTGCGATTGCCGTTCCTGCTCGATGCGCTGCGCGCTCCGGCGCCTGCGAGTCCCTCCGGCGGAACGCCGGGTTCGCCGGCACTCATCCCCGTGCACCAGCTTTATGCCGAAGGCATCGCGCTGGCGGCCCTGCAACAGCTGTCCGCCCAGCCCGCGGCCGCGAGCACCACGATCGCCGCGCTCGATGGGGCGCTGCCCGCCGCGCTGAACCCCGATGACGCGCAGCCGATGGCTGCGGAGCGCCGCCGCTACAGCCTGCTGGGCAAGCCGCTGACCGGCGTGCATCCACTCGCGTCGCTCAGCGAGCCCCGCAACAACCTGCCCGCCATCCCGGCCCCGCGCAGCGTCACCGCACTGCTGCTGTTTCCGGATTGGTGCGCGTCGTGCATCCGCATGGGGCCGCACCTGCCGGAGACCGTGGTCGCCGTTGAGGGCCACTCGGCCTACATCTACGCCCTGCTCGCCCAGACCGTTCCGCCACGCAAGCCCGACCCCAAGGTCACCAACGCGGCCTTCGATCCGTCACTTGCCGCCGCGACGCTGGCGGAAACCCCCACCGTCACCGTCGCGCCGGACACGCCCGATCACTTCGCCGCGCGCGACTTCCCCTTCCTCATCCTGGTCGACGCGAACGGGATCGTGCGTCTGCTGCAGCCTGCAGCTGCCGAAGATGTGCTGCCCGGCGGCTCGCTCGACGCCGCGATTGCCGTGGTGGGCAGGAACTTTCCGCTGGCCGCGGCAGCCCTTCTTCCACCAAAAACGCAGGCCGGTTCGCCAAAGCCGTAACCGCAGGACGGGGGGTACCCGTCTGGTATCCTTCTCTCCTGAAACGGAGTTCGCAATCATGGCAAGAGGCGTTAACAAAGTCATCCTCGTTGGCAACGTCGGCAAGGACCCGGAGTTCCGCACTTCAGCAGGCGGGACACCCGTAGCGAAGTTCACTTTGGCCACCACGGATCGTGCCAAGGATGCGCAGGGGAACTGGGCGGACAAGACCGAATGGCACAACCTGATCATGTTCCAGCGAACGGCGGAAGTCGCTCGCGACTATGTCAAGAAGGGATCTCAGGTGTACGTCGAAGGCAAGATTCAAACAAGTTCTTGGGATGACAAGGAATCGGGGCAGAAGAAGTACCGCACTGAGATCCTCGTTAGTGACATGCAGCTGCTGGGCGGCCGTGGCGCCGAGGGCGGCGCTGGTGCGGGGGGTGAACGTTCCGGCAGCTATGCGGGCAGTGGCAGCGCCGGCGGTAGCTATGGCTCCGGTGGCAACTATGCCGGGGCGCGTGCCGCCACCGGTTCAGGCGCGGGCAGCAACTACGCGCAGCCACCCGCCAACGACTACGCCGATCAGGGCATCACCGACGAAGACATCCCCTTCTAGACCGCTCGTTTCCGGAGCCCCTGCAGTATGCATCGCCTGTCTTCTCTCCGCGCGCTTCCAGCGATCTTCGCCGCGGCGTTGTTTGTAACCGGAGGCAGCGCCCGCGCCCAGCGTCATTCGCTTGGGTCCTCACCGCCCACGGCGCCGCCGCCGGTCGTGGCGCACCCGGTCACTCAGCCGGCTCTGGCGACGACGGGCCCGATTGCTCCGGTAAGCTCCGGCATGGGCGCCATCCAGTTTGCGAGTGCGAGCCTGAGCGTGCCCGCGCCGCAGACCCTGGCGCGGCAACTGGCCGCAGAGGAAGAGCGCATCCGCTCCGGCGCCCTGTCGTCCCTCGGTGCGCCAAACCAGTACCTCACCCGCGGACACGTCGGCACGCCGCATGCCGTGCAGATGGATCTGCTGCCGCTCGGCACCGGCGATGAGCTCGACGCCATGGTCACCGTTGAGCTCGACGGGCACATCGTTAGCGCCGTCCTTGTTCCCGATGGCGAAGGCTGGCGACGCATTGCGACTCTCACCTTTGCGAGTTCCTTCAGCGATGCCACGACGACGGCGTCCAGCTTCGCGCGCCCGCTGCGCTCCTGGGTGCAGCCCGGTCGCTATCGCGCGGTATACCATGCGTCGGTTAACGGGGCCGGCGGGGACTTCACCGAGAACGAGGCGGATCTGCGCATCATCAACGGACGCGCTGTGGTGGTCATCAGCTACGTGTCCGGCGCGCGGCAATGCGATGTCACCGGCCAACTCAGGCCACCGCACCAGACCTGCGAACTCATCCAGCGCTGGCTAGAGCCCGACCCCACCGACCCCACGCACCACTTCACCCTGATCACCGGCATCGGGCACATCTCCGCCCGCGAAGCCGACGACCCGCTCTCCAACTCGCGCAACTACCGACTTACGCGGCTGCGATCCTTCGCCTGCCAGCCGTTTATCTATTCGGATAACGCCACCCACTTCGAGCCGACGGCCAACTCCGCCCCCTGCGCCAACCACGAAGCGCCACCCCCACCCGCGCCGCACGTCGACCACCCGTAAGCGTGCATTGCCGATGATGGAAGCGCCTTGCGGCGACGAGCGACACGCAAAGCAGATCCCTCGACTTCGCTGCGGGATGACAAACGGGGGCGTTCCCAACCGGCATTTGCTTTGTTTGTCATCCCGCAGGGACTCTTTTGTTTGTTATCCCGCAGAGATCTGCTTTCTAGAAGTTGGACCACAAATCCTTCGCTCTCACCAGAACGTCTAAACCCAAGCCATGCTTCGCAAACTCCTCCTCCTGGGCGCCCTCCTCGTGGCAGCGCGCGTACCCGCCCAGCAACTCACGCCCCACACGCTCACCTACGCGGCGGGCGCGCACATCACGCTGAACCTGCCCGGCGACCTCGACATCGAGGTCGCGGCCTCCGGGCTGCATCGCGTGCGCTTCCTCACCCAGGCCCCCGACGGCCGCATCTTCGCCACGGGCATGTGGAACCTCGCCGATAACACCCAGGGCTCGATCTTCATCCTCGACGGCTGGGATGCCGCGACCCACCGCTTCACGCGCGTCACGACGTACCTGGGACACCTGCGCAACCCCAACAATCTTGCCTTCTGGACCGATCCAGCCACGCACCAGACGTGGCTCTATTTGCCGCTCACTGACAAGCTGGAACGCTTCCGCTTCAAAGCCGGCGATACCCACCCGGAAGGTCAGCCCGAGACACTGATCCACTTTCCCGACTACGGCCTGAACTACAAGTACGGCGGCTGGCACCTCACCCGCACGGTCGCGATCGCCGACCTGCACGGCACAACGCGCCTCTACATCGCCGCCGGCTCGTCGTGCGATTACTGCAGGGAGCGTGAGGTGATTCGCGCCTCGGTGATCGCCATGGACCCTGACGGATCCCGCCAGGAGCTGCTCGCCCACGGCATCCGCAACGCCGTCGATCTGCGCTTTGTGCCGAACTTCGATGGCGGTGCCCTCTTCGCCACAAACATGGGCGACGATCATCTCGGCACAGGCGAGCCCGAGGACAGCTTCTTCGAGCTCGATTCAGAGAAGCACCCAGGGCCGATCCCGAACGAGTCCGATTGTCCTGGCGTAAGACATGGTGCCAGCGTCACGCTCTGCCGCATCCACCAGCCCGCCAATTACGGCTGGCCCACCTGCTACTTCGCCCACGGCAAAGCCACGCTCGACACCACACCCCTGCCGGACATGCCCCCGCCGGGCGACCCCAATACCGAGGCCGAGCGGCCTGCCGACTCCAGCTACGGCGCGCAGCCCGGGGTGTACAAACAGGGCACCTTGCTGCCCGCGGGTGGCCCGGGCAACGCGCCCGATCCCAACGCCAACCTCGGCACCGTGCCCGCCCCGCTGACCACCTGCAAGGACGTCCCCGCGGCCTACGACACCTTCGCCGCGCACTCCTCGCCGCTGGGAATGGCGTACTTCGGCCAGGACAACCCCGTCCTCCATGACAGCTTTCTTGTCGCCCTGCATGGCGCCAGCCGACCGCGCATCGGCACCGGCTATCGCCTCGCCCGCTTCACGCCCGCGGACCGTGCACCGCACGATTTCCTCAACGGCTTTCTTACGGCGGACGCCACTGGCAAGCCCGTTGTGCATGGCCGCCCCTGCGGTCTGCTGCGCCTTGGTCCGGACACCTTTCTGCTTACCGACGACAAGCTCGGCCTGGTGTATTACATCCATCCGCATGCGTAGACGGAGCCGCGCTCAAAACGCTCCGGTTACACTGACTCCGACATGATCGATGAGCTTACCTTTCGCCGCGAGTCCGACCGGGCCCTGGAACACCTGAAGCAAAACCTCATTCGCGCGGAAGAGGATGGCGGCTTCGAAGCGGAAGAAAAGAACGGCGTGCTGAACGTGCTGTTTGAAGACGACAGCGCCAAGTTTGTCTTCACGCCCAACACCCCCGTACGCCAGGTCTGGATCTCCGCCCAGTCCACCAGCTTCAAGCTGGAGTGGAACGAAACAGCCAAGGCCTTCACGCTGCCGCGCACCGGCGAAGACCTCAACACGCTTACCGAACGGCTGCTGCGTGAACACCTCGGCAACCCGGAGATCGCTCTCCGCTAAGCGCGCCCCATGCCGCTCCTATCCGTTGCGATCATCACCCTCAATGAAGAACGGAACCTCGAGCGCACCCTCGCCAGCGTTTGTTGGGCCGATGAGATCGTGGTCGTCGACTCCGGCTCCACGGACCGCACGGTCGATATCGCCCGCAGCTTCGGCGCCGTGGTAATCGAACGCCACTGGCCTGGCTTTGCCGCACAAAAGAACTTCGCCATCGCGCAGTGCACCGGCACCTGGGTGCTCTCGCTCGACGCCGACGAAGAGCTTTCCCCCGACTTGCAATCAGAGATACGCGCTCTGCTGCCCGCCAACCCGCCGGTTGACGCTTTTTACCTCAAACGCCGCAATCTTTTTCTTGGCCGCTGGATCAAACACGGCGGCTTCTACCCTGACTCCAAGCTGCGCCTGTTCCGTCGCGCAGCCGCCAGCTTCTCCTCCGGCGCCGCTTTTGAGGAACGCCCCGTCCACGAGACGGTCGTCTTCAGCGGCGCCTCGCAGACCCTCGAAGCCGACCTCATCCATCACGCCTATCCCACGCTCGCCGACTACATCGAGCACATGAATCGCTATAGCGATTTGGGCGCCGATCTGCTCTTGGCAAAGGGCCGCACCAGCCGGTCCCTGGTTAGCTTCTGGGCGCATGTTCTCTACGTCCCGCAGCTGACGTTCTTCTGGAACTACGTGCTGCGCCTGGGATTTCTGGACGGCCGCGAAGGTCTTCTGCTGCACCTGTACCACGCCGTCTACACGAGCTGGAAGTACGCGAAAACCTGGGAGCGCGCCCGCCCGAAGCCATCCACGCGATAGGTGCAAAAGCTCAAAGCTCCTCGGCGTCCTCATCCACTGCCGCCGCCCGCGCACTGTGCCCCAGCACGGACGCGAAGTGCGCCGCATACCGCGCCGGCATCGCCTTGCGTCGCATGTCGCGCCCCACCACCATGTGCACCGTCTCGCCCGCGCACAACACCGTCGCATCGCCGGCCCGCAGCACCGTGTACGTAAACCGTACGATCGACCCGCGCACGCCGGTCAGGTGCGTGCGCACCAGCAACTCATCGTCATAGCGCGCCGGCGCCTTGTACCGCGCCTTGGCCTCGATCACCGCAATCAGCGCGCCCTCTTCCTGCTCCATCGACCGGTAATCCAACCCCACCTGCCGGATGAATTCCACCCGCCCCACCTCGAACCACACCAGGTAGTTCGCGTGGTACACCACCCCCATCTGGTCGGTCTCCGCGTAACGCACCCGCACCCGCGTTTCCGCATACCCCTGCGCCCGCACCTGCGCCAACGCCTGTTCCGCTTCGGTCATAAAGGCAGTCTAAGATCAGAAGGCGCCTTCATGTTCACCCTCCAGCCCACCGACGCCCTGCTCGTCATCGATATGCAGAACGATTTTCTGCCCGGCGGCCCACTGGGCGTCCCGGAGGGTGACACCATCATCCCCGGCCTGAACGCACTCGCCGCCCGCTTCGACCACGTCATCCTGACGCAGGACTGGCACCCCGGCGGGCATATCTCCTTCGCCAGCACGCACGTCGGCAAGCGCCCGTTCACCGATACCGTCGACGCCCCCTACGGCCCCCAGACCCTGTGGCCCGACCACACCATCCAGGGCTCAAGGGGCGCCCAGTTGGCCGACGCGCTCGACATGCCACACGCCGAACTCATCCTGCGCAAGGGTTTTCGCGGTGCGATCGACAGCTACTCGGCATTCCTTGAAAACGACAGGACCACCGGCACAGGCCTCACGGGCTTTCTGCGCGAACGCGGACTGACACGGCTCTTCTTCAGTGGCCTGGCCTACGATTTCTGCGTCGGCTTTTCCGCCCTCGATGCGGTCAGGCTCGGCTTCGAGGCAATCGTTGTCGAAGACCTCAGCCGCGGCGTCGGTCTGCCCGGGACGGCAACACAGCGTGGTTCGATTGACGCGATGCGGGCCTGCTTCGAAGCAGGCGGCGTGCAGCAGATTCACGCAAAGGACCTTGCCGGCCCTGCGGCGAGGGCTGACTGATGGTCGCAATGGGCGCCGGACAAGCCGACTGGCCCGAGGCCATGGCGACCGTCCTCACCTGCGAGTACGACGTGCGCGCCGGCCGAGCCATCGCGTTTGGTCTGCCCTCCAGCAAGCACTTCCACATCACCTATAACTACTGGGCTGGCGACGCGCTGCACACGGGCGACTTCTTTGCCGCCAAAGCTCTGCCGCAAGGCAGCCTGTTCCCCATCAAGTACAACCCCGACACCCCGCACGAAAACAGCCACGCAGGGGGAACGCCCTCGTCACGCTCCGCCCTGATCGCTTTCGGGGTTGCGGGCTCGATTGTGCTCTCGCTGCTCTGGTTCTTCATGCTGCGCGGCTGCTCGTAGCGGCTTTGCTGGGAAGGCTCTGACTTCAGCGAGGTCTGGACCGCCACCAAACAAGCCCGGCCAGCAACAGCGCCAGCAGCGCGGACACACCCATCGCCTTCAGGATCGCCTCCGGTCCGCCGCTCTGCACGTCGCCGTACAGGTGCTCGTTGTAGAGCACAAAGCCGCAACACGACACCGGCAGCGCAAACAAAAACGCAAAGAAACCCGCCAGGGCCGCCAACGCAAAGCGCTTGGTCCAGTCGTTCACGCGCGTTCCCTCACCGGGCGCCGCACGGTCTCACAGGCCCAGCTCGCCAGCGCGCGCCTGCATCGCCGCAAGGCAAAAGCCGATGTGCTCGTCGATCGGAATGCCGAGCAACTCCGCGCCGAGCGTCATGTCTTCGCGCTTCACGGCGCGGGCAAAGGCCTTGTCCTTCATCTTTTTCCGCACGCCCGCGACCTCGACATCCGCAATGGCCTTGGTCGGCTTCACCAGAGCGCATGCGGTCAGAAAGCCGGCGAGCTCATCGCAGGCGAACAACACGCGGTCCAGGTGCGTCTCCGGCACCACGCCCGAGTAGTCCGCATGCGCGAGGATTGCGTGCGCAATCTCCTCCGGCCAACCGGCCTCGCGCAGGTACGCGACCCCCACAAACGGATGTTCATCGAGCGAAGGGTGCCGCTCGTAATCCATGTCGTGCAACAGGCCCGCGCACCGGTACCGATCCGCAAGTTCGGCAGCGGCCGCGCCCGTAAGCCCCAGCTTTTCCACCTCCCGCTGCCCATAGCTCTCCGTGCAGGCGGCCACCGCCAGCCCGTGCTTCACCAGCGACTCACCCGCGATCCATTCCCGCAGCAGCGATACAGCCCGGGCGCTTGTGTATGGCCCTGTTTCTTCAACCATCCCTTGACCCCCTTGTTTACTACTTTGGTTCCAAAGCGGTTTTTCTGGGTTGCCTGCGGGAATCTTCGGGAATACCCCTTGACTGCCTGTGCACCCCCTGTCAATGTAAGCACATCGCCTGTGGCTTTATCAGACACAGGCGCTGCGGTGCCCGCTCTGGCAGCCGCCCGCAACACACAACATGGAAGCTCAACTGGTACCCGTCAGCGAACCCACTTCGGTGGTGGAACGCGAGGTCCTGAAGTGCGAGGGCTGCAAGCTCGTACAGTTTCGTACCGCGGCGGAGACCTGCCGCCGCTGCAAGAAGTCGCTGCTCCCCGAGCAGCCCAAAGCTCAACCCGCCATCGCCCTTGTGCCGCAGCCGACCGCTGAGCCCAAGAACGATACGCTGCAGGTGGCCTCCGCCGTGCGCGATCTGCGCCGCGTGCGCAACCTGTCGCAGCGTCAGCTGGCCGGGCGCATGAACGTGCCCCGCACCTACATTTCAAAGATCGAGAACGGCAAGGCCATGCCGACGTTGAGTTCGCTCGACCGTCTTGCCCGCGCTCTGCAGGTAGATATCTCCGCGCTGCTGCGCGACGCGCCCAAGCGCCACCAGGACGAGACCGATCTGCTCACGGCCGACCCATTCCTGGCCGAGATCGCCAAGTTCGCGCCGCACCTTACCGCTACGCAGAAATCGATCTTCCTGAACCACGTTCGGGAGCTCGCGCAGACGCGCAGCAAGCGCACAGCGTAACGGCTGGATGCCCGTTCCTTCTTTCCATCCGCAGGGTTCTTGCATCGGGAAGGACCCTGCGGACCTCCGCCGCTGTTTGCCCTGTCCGTTCAGGCGATCCAGCGATACAGGCTCGTCACGTCCTCGGGGGAGCTTACCGGATCCGCGACTGCGTCCTCGCCCGCCAGCGGACAAGTGCCGGTCCATAGCAACTGCAGCCGGTCATCGACGCGCAACGGCGTCTCGGGCTGTTCGGTCTGGAACACGATGTCCAGACGAGGACTCCCGCCGCCCATTCGCTTCGCCAGCGCATCGAGCACAGCCCTGACCACCGGCGCGGTAAACGGGTTGTAGAGAAAGACCAGGCAGGGCCCATCCGGCAGCGTGAATTCGGTGGCATCGCCGCACGTCACCGTCACCGGGCAGATTGCCTTCTCCCCCGCGGTCCACTGGCGAACGTTTGCTTCGGCAATCGCAACCAGCCCACCATTCAGCTCGACGCCGGCCACCTCGCGGAACGGGTGTTCGCTGGCCACGAGCAGCGCCCGGCCCTTGCCGCAGCCCAGATCGACAAAGGCAAAATCCTCAAGACGCTCACCCTCAGGCAGCGTCGCCTGCCAGCGGGCGATGCCCTCGCGCAGCCGCGACGGCGGAACGCCCACATAGGCCGTGATGTAGGCGTCGTTCTTGCCGCCCGAGGCCAGGCTGCCGCCGCCCAGCAGGCCGCCGGTGTCTGTTCCGTGCTGCACGTCGAATGGGTGCGAAACCGCTCGCCCCGGGAGCCGCGGGCGCCGAAGCCCGCCGGCAGCTGCGGCCAGTGTGCCCTTCCAGCCCCGCTGCGCCACCGACCAGCGTGCTTTCCGCCACAATCCCCGCCACCGTCCCTGCACCTTTGTGTCTCCCTGGCTATGGTAGCGGGGTCGCTCCCGTCCCTCCTTTCGCGCGCGCCAATCGCCTATTCCCCTCGTCTCTATTCCCCTAGCCCCGCCTTTCCGCTATCGTCATGGGGAGCAATTCCCTTGCGTGAACCCGTCTCATCCCGCCTGTACCAGCGCTCCTTCCGCGCCCATGAACTCGCTGTCGACGAACGTGCGGTCTACGACACGCTCGATCCGGAGCGCATCCCGCAGCATGTGGCGGTCATCATGGACGGCAACGGGCGATGGGCAGGCAAGCGGGCGCTGAAGCGCTTTCTTGGCCACCAGCAGGGCGCCGAGAGTGTGCAATTTGTCGTCGAAACTGCCTCGCGGATCGATCTGCCGTGGCTGACGCTGTATGCCTTTTCGCTCGAAAACAATCTTCGCCGTCCCAAGGCCGAGGTCAGCTTTCTGATGAAGCTGCTGCGGAATTATCTTGTCTCCAACGTGGGGCGCATGAACGACAACAACGTGCGCATGGCCTACATCGGCCGCACACATGAGCTGCCCGCCGAGGTGCAGGACACCATGCGCTGGGCGATCGACGCAACCGCCAAGAACACCGGAACTACGCTTACCCTGGCCCTGAACTACGGCTCGCGCACGGAGATCGTCGACGCGGCGCGCACGCTCGCGCATCGCATGCTGGCCGAAGCCGCCGGACGCGGCATCTCGCTTGAAGACATGCTGGCGGCCGAAGGCGTGGACGACGCCATCAACGCTCGCGTGGATGAGGCCGCCATGGGCTCGGCCATGTACACCGCCGGCATGCCCGACCCGGATCTGGTCGTGCGCACCTCCGGCGAGCAGCGCATCTCCAACTTCCTCCTTTGGCAGATCGCCTATGCCGAGATCTTCGTGACCGAACGGATCTGGCCCGATTTCCGCGGGCTGCACCTCCTGGAGGCGATAGCCGCCTACCAGAGCCGCGAACGCCGCTTCGGTGGCCTGGGCGAGGGCTCGGATGAGGACCTCGGCAGCGTTCCGCCCACGGAAGCCGAACTCGCGCGCAGATAGCCCCGTCCCCTCGGTGTAGACTGCGCGCACCATGCGACTTCAACGTGCACTTCTGCCCCTCGTCCTGACCTTTGCCTCGGTGATGTCCACAGGAGCCCAACAACCCGCACCCGCGTCTGCAGGCGGTGTCTGGCTCGGCACGCTGGCCGCCGGTGCCCAGACCCTTCGCCTCCAGCTGCACCTTCAGCCCGACACCACCGGACCGGGCGCCTGCGTTCTCGACAGCATCGATCAGAAAGCCTTTGGCATTCCCTGCACGGTTGCCGTTGACGGTGCTCACATCACCGTCAAGGTCCCCAGCGTCGCCGGTGGATGGGACGGCAATCTCTCCGCAGACGGCAAAACCCTTACCGGCACGTGGTCCCAGGGGACAGGTCTGCCGCTAAGCTTCACCCGTCAGGCCACGGCCATCCCGCCCTCCACGGGTGCCGCGTCCGGCGTCGATCCCGCAAAGGCGCCGGTGCCCGTCCGCGAGCTCAAGGGCGTACTCGACAGCGATCTTGCGGCCACCGTCGCCAGCGGCGCCTTTGCTCCCGCAACCCACGCCGGCATCACGGTCGGCGTGGTGCAGGGCGGTCATCGCGAGATCTTCACCTACGGCATCGCCAAGCCCGACTCGCTCTTTGAGATCGGCTCCATCACCAAGACCTTCACCGGCCTGATCCTCGCGCAGATGACGCAGCAGGGCCTGGTCCACCTGGACGAGCCCGTGCGCGCTCTGCTGCCAGCGGGCACCGTCCAAAAACCCGCAACCGGCGCGGAGATCACCCTGCTCGACCTCAGCGATCAGCACTCCGGCCTGCCGCGCATGCCCTCCAACTTCGCGCCCGCCAACCCGGCCAACCCCTACGCCGACTACAACCGGAAGCTGCTCTACGCCTTCATTGCCACCCAGGGCGTGGCCCTGCCGCCGAATGCACCCTTCGGCTACTCCAATCTCGGGGTCGGCCTGCTGGGCCAGGCGCTCGCCGACCGAGCTGGCGTGGCGTACCCCGAACTCGTGCATGGGCAGATCACCGGTCCCCTCGGCATGCATGACACCGCCATTGCGCTCACCCCCGCGTTGCAGGCCCGCCTGCTGCAGGGCTATGACAGCGATCGCCAACCGGCACACGTGTGGGATCTCGATGCGCTCGCCGGTGCCGGGGCCATCCGCTCCACCGCCGCCGACATGCTCACCTACCTCGAAGCGCAGCTGCACCCCGATCGCCTGCCCGCGAGCGCGACCGCGACGCCCGCAGGCAAGACCCTCCCCGCAGCCCTTGCGCAATCGCACGTTGTGCACGCCGAGGTCAGCCCCGGTATGCACATCGCGCTCAACTGGTTTCACTACGACGACAGCGGCAGCTTCTGGCATAACGGCGGTACCGGTGGCTACTCCACTTACGCCCTGTTCAATCCGGCGGAGGACTTCGGGATCATCGTGCTGACCAACAGCGGCCCCGGACCGCACAGCCTGGCCGACAGCCTGGGCATGCACATCGCCCAGCGCCTGGAGGGCAAACCGGCCATCGCGCTGCATCCCCTCTCCTGATCTTCGCTGCGGCTCGCGGTCGCGCTGCGCCATGTATCCTCATCGGAGTCGATGAAGCGCCTACTCACCGGAGCCTTGCTGATCGCCATTGTGGCGGCTCTGATCTATTTCGACAAGCCGTGGCTGATCACCGCGTTCAGCGCCGTTGTTGCGCTTCTTGCGGCGATCGAATTTCGCGGTCTCGCCGGACAGGCCGAGAGCCCTATCCCCCTCTGGTGGACGGTGCTTGCCATCGCTGCCTTCTTCGCCGTAAGCGCCCTCGGCTCCTTTGAGCCTGTAGCAGCGATCTCCTTTCTAACGCTTCTGCTCTTCACCTGGAATGCCTTCCGTACTGCCCTGCCGCGCGTGTTGGGAGAGACCGGTGCCGGGTTGTTGATGCTGCTGTACATCGCGTACCCGCTCTCGCTGGTACCGCGCATCCTTGCGCAGGAGGAAGGCACGGTCTACCTGCTGTTCCTGTTTCTGTGCGTCTGGTGCGGCGATATTGCGGCCCTGTACATTGGCAAGAACTTCGGTCGCCGCAAACTTGCGCCGAAGCTTTCACCCAACAAGACCTGGGAAGGCGCAATCGCTTCCCTGCTGGGCAGCGTTTTGTTTGGGATGGCGCTGATCGTCCTAGGCAACTGGCTGGTGGCGCATGGATCGCGCTACACGCGCCTGCACACCACCGAACCGGTGTGGCAGTTCCTGCTGCTCGCCGTGCTGCTCAACATCGCCGCACAGCTTGGCGACCTGCTGGAGTCAGCTCTGAAACGCGGCGTGGACGTGAAGGACTCCGGCACCCTGTTGCCAGGCCACGGTGGGGTGCTGGACCGTATTGACGCGCTGCTGCTCGCCGCGCCAACCCTGTGGTTCGTTCTGCTGATCCGCGAGAGCCTTTCCGCTGGCAGCGTGAGCTTCTAGGCGCCCGTTCCCGGCACCTCTGCGAAGATAGACGGGTGAAGAACATCGCCCTTCTCGGCTCGACTGGCTCCATCGGTCTGTCGACCCTCAACCTTTGCGAGTCCTATCCCGACCGCTTCCGTCCCGTTGCCCTTGCGGCCGGCAGCAACCTCGACCTTGTCTTCGAGCAGACGCAGCGCTGGCGGCCAATGGTGGTCTCGTTGGCCACCGAAGAGCTTGCCGACCAGCTCACGGGGCGACTGCGCACCGCCCGCATCACAGGCGTCGAAGTCGTCCATGGGAGCGCCGGTACGGTGCGGGTTGCCACCCTGCCCGAGGTCGATTTTGTGGTCTCCGCGATCGTCGGTGTGGCCGGGCTCGAAGCCACCTACGCTGCCGTGCTCGCCGGCAAGACCGTCGGCCTGGCGAACAAGGAGTGTCTCGTCGCTGCCGGCGATTTGATCCTCGCCGCCGCCCGCGAACGCGGCGTCGCTTTGCTGCCCATCGACTCCGAACACAACGCCGTGCACCAGTGCCTGCGCGGCGGCGCGGCGAATGAGGTCAAGCAGATCTGGCTGACGGCCTCCGGCGGTCCGTTCCGCAACACGCCGCTGGGTGAGTTCGAAGGCATCACCCCGGCGCAGGCGCTCAAACACCCGACCTGGACCATGGGTCAGCGCATCACGATCGACTCCGCCACCATGCTCAACAAGGGCCTGGAGATCATCGAGGCCTGCCGTCTCTTCGCGCTGCCGCCCGAGCGCGTCCGCGTCACCGTGCATCCGCAGTCGACCGTGCATTCGCTGGTCGAATACGTTGACGGCTCCATCCTCGCGCAGATCTCCGTCACCGACATGCGCCTGCCGATCCTGTATGCCCTCAGCTGGCCGGAGCGCATCCCCAGCGATCTCACCTTCGATCTTGCCGCACTCAAGCACCTTGACTTCGAGCAGCCCGACTTCGCGCGCTTCCCATGCCTGCGCCTGGCCTACGAAGCCGCTGGAGCGAGCCAGGCGCACTGCATCGCGCTGAATGCGTCGGATGAAATTGCCGTCGAGGCGTTCCTGCGCGGTGACCTCTCGTTCCCGGGTATCCCGCGTACAATCGAGGCGGTGCTTGCGCTCACCCCCAAGGCCTCCCCGGAGTCCATCTCGGAGGTGCTGGCGCTGGATGCGCAGGCGCGCGAACAGGCTCGCGAGGCCCTGACCGCAACCGAACGCTGATCCGTTCAGCGCTCATCTCACTCGAGGTCATCTCCGCAAGCATGCATCTTCTTCAGGTCATCGCCGAGTTCGGGATCGTGCTCGGCATCATGGTGTTGGTTCATGAGTTCGGCCACTTCGCGGTAGCCAAACTTTGCGGCGTGCGCGTGGAGGCCTTTTCGCTCGGCTTCGGCACACGGCTGTTCGGCGTGCACTACGGTGGCACCGACTACCTGGTGAACATGCTGCTCCTCGGCGACTACGTCAAGTTGGCGGTCGACCAACATGCCGAACCCGCTACCGATCCCGGCGACTCCAACGCGCAGCCGCGCAGACAGCGTGTGTTTATCGCGCTGGCCGGGCCGGTGGCCAACTTCATCCTGGCCTTTCTTCTGCTCGCCTTTGTCGCGCACCAGCACCATGAGGTGGATCAATACCTGAACGGCCCCGCGGTGCTTGACTATGTCCCCGCAGGCACACCGGCAGCACGCGACGGCCTAGCTCCCGGCGACACCATTCTCGGCTTCAACGGCAAGGCCCACCCCACCTGGTTGCAGGTGGAAGAAGAGGCAGCGCTGCACATGGGGGCGGCCCTGCCCATGACCGTTCTGCACGACGGCGCCCCACACGACCTCACGTTGCCCATCGACACCGGCACCGGCAACAGCGAATTTGGCCCCGGCAGCATGGACAAGCTGGGCCTCCTGCCCCGCGAACAGGCCACGCCCATCGGCGTACAGAGCGTAGAACCCAACACGCCAGCCGCCGATGCCGGGCTCAAGGCAGGCGACCACATCGAGCGTATCGACGCGCTGCAACCGCACTCCGTCATGACGCTGCTGGCCTACCTGCAGGACCGTCGCGGCGCGCCGGCAACGCTGCTCGTTGATCGTGACGGCCAGCAACTGAACGTGCCGATCGTTCCCAAAAAGCTGGCCGGCGCGACCGGTGAGATGGAGTACCGTCTGGGATTCCGCCCGACCCTGACCCCGGTCGATGTGGTGAAGCTGCCGCTCGTCCCGTCCATCAAGCAGTCATTGCAGGAAAACGCCGACGACTCCACCCTGACGCTGCGCGTGCTCAAGGGCATGTTCACCCGCCAGGTAGCCGTGAAGTCGGTCAGCGGTCCGGTAGGCATGGCGCAGCAGATCGACATCGCGGTGCAGCTTGGCTTTTGGACGCTGCTGCGCCTGATGAGCTTCATTTCGCTGCAGCTCGGCATTATGAACCTGCTGCCCTTCCCCGTGCTCGACGGCGGCATGATCCTGTTCCTGATCGTCGAAGCGCTGATGCGCCGCGACGTGAACCAGATGATCAAGGAACGCGTGTACCAGGTCGCGGTGGTCTGCCTGATCCTGTTCGCCGTGCTGGTGATGTTCAACGACATCACCAAGCTGCACATGAAGCCGTAACGTCTTCTACTTGGTGCTCAAGACCGCGTCATCTCACAGCCGCACTACGGGCGTCATCTTGACCGGAGCGGGACGGCGTTTCGTCTCGTGCAAGAGTTGGCAGGTCTATCCCCGGTCCCGTAACTCCGCAGCAATCTCCACCGCCGCCGCACGTGCCTGCTCCCCCTGATCCACCGGAAAGCTGATCGCGCCCACCCGCGCATGCCCGCCACCACCGTAGCGCTCACAGATCGCGGCGATGTTCGCCAGATCACTCCCCGGCAAGGGCGTCCACGGGTTCGTACCCACCGACACCTTGCAGCGGAAGCTCGACTTCGACAGCCCCACGTGGTACGTGCCCCGGGGATGGAGGTAGTACGGGATGAACTTGTTGTAGCCCTCGGTCGGCTGGTCGGTGATGTCGAACGTGATCACGCCACGCGTGAGCTCCGCACGTTGCCGCAGCAGCTCGACCCCCTGCCAATGCCGCTCCAGCAGCGGTCCAAGCAGCTCCCCCACCCACGGCTGCGCGAGCACCTCGCTCAAAGGCACCGTCGTCAGCAGCGGGATGAAGCGCTGCACCAGCCCGCTCGATGGCGCGCTCTCGATCACGGCGGTCAGTTTCATCGCGGGCGCCGCCATCTCCACGGCGGCCTGGGCGCTCTCGTACTTCGCGCCGTCCACGATGTTGGCCCAGTAAATCAACTCGCTCAGCGGGGCGATGTCCATGCCGAAGCGCGTGTGCGCGATGTGTGCGATCCACCCTGTGCAGCTGATGTAGCTCGGATCAAAGAACTGCCGCAGCGCTTGAGGTCCCGGGGCGCCGCTCGGCGTTCGCTGTCCGGCCTGGAAGCGCGCCTCGTCCGCAGGCGACAGAAAGGCGGACTGGTGGTGATCGAACCACCACGTGATCTCGGGCAGCGGCGCGTACTTGAAGTCGACGATCGCGTTCTCGCCGGCCCGTTCCAGCCAGCCTTCCTCAAACAGCGAGCCCGCGCGGTGCATCAGGCCGTGGTAGTCGAAGCTCTGCGCAGTGCCGATGCACTCACGATGAAAACGCGTGAACAGTGAGGCGGAGCAGGCTCCGTCAAAACAACGATCATGGTAGAAAATACGGCAGTTCAAGAAGGTAGGCCCTGGATCTGGATTTGGTCGGAAGGATCCGGCCTTCAGCATAGTCGACCGCGCGCCGGAACCTCCCCTGGACGCTTGCCGTATGGTGGGAAACACGAGGTGTTATGTACCCCAACGAGCCCTCCACCAACCCCGACCAGCCCGTTGATCCGTCGTTTGCGGCGCCCGCGTTCGCCGCAGCGCAGCCCTACCGCACCGGCGTTCTGCTTGGTCCCCTGGGCCTTCGCGCCGGCTGGGGCATCGCGCTCTTTCTCATCGTGTCGACCCTGCTCGGGACCATCTTCTTCTTCGCTGCCGCCAAAGCCGAAGGCCGGTTGAAGGCGATCAAGAGCGACATGCGGGACAACCGGGAAGCCGCCGCGAAGGCCAAAGCAGCGCATCTGCCGCCGCCGATACAGGCGTTGAAGCTGTCGGTTGCGCTGGCGCAGGAGTCCGGCGTCACCGCGGCGGCCCTGCTCACCGCCTTTTGCATTGCCTTTCTGGAGCGGCGGCGGTTTGGGGTCTACGGCCTGGGTCTTCGTCACGTGCGCGATGCTCTGCCGGGCGCGGCGTGGGGGCTCGCTTCCATGGCGGCCATCGTTGGCATGCTGCGCGTGATGCACCTGCTGGTCTTCGACGGGCGGCTGCTGACGGGCGGGGCTATTCTGCGCTTCGGCAGTCTCTGGCTGCTCAACTTTCTTCTGGTCGGCGTGTTCGAGGAGTTCTTCTTCCGCGGCTACGTGCAGTTCACACTGACCCGCGGTCTGCTCGGCCTGGGGCGGCGTCTTTCCCCCGAGCACGCCCGGCGCACCGCCTTTTGGATCACCGCCGTGCTGGTGTCCCTGCTCTTCGGCCTGGCGCATACCGCCAATGGCGGCGAGACCGCGATTGGTCTGCTCAGCGTGGTGCTCGCAGGCCTGGTCTTCAGCTATGCGCTCTGGCGCACCGGTTCGCTTTGGTGGGCCATTGGCTTTCACATGACCTGGGACTGGTCGCAAAGCTTTCTGTACGGCACCCCGGACAGCGGTTTTCTCTCCGTCGGACGCCTGTTCGCGACGCATGCCGCAGGCCGGCCGCTGCTGTCCGGCGGCGCGGATGGCCCCGAGGGGAGCCTCCTCGCCATTCCGATCTTTCTGCTCATGATCGGGATGATCCATCTGCAGCCACAGGCCGAACAACCGCCGGTGGAACCGCTCTCGCTTCCCTTTGCAGGCATCGAGGCCGCACCCGGGGCGCCCGCTTAGTAGAATCGCTGCAGCGCATGAGCCGTTTTGATGAAGAGCAGCAGCCCGGCCCTGCCGTGCAACAGGAGCCCGAGCCACGGCTGCTGACCCGGCCCACCCCGGGCGCTCGCAACGGGCACGGCGAGCCAACCCATCGCCAGCACGCCCCGGAGTCAGGGCTACGCCGCTGGTCGGTACGGCTCCGCACCCAACGCAAAGCTCCTGGAGGATCACCCAGGCAGCGTCGCGCCTGGCTTCTGCCCGTCGCGCTGGGCCTTGTGCTGCTCGTGTTTGCGACGGCCCTGGTCGTCGTGCTGGGGCTGCGCCACGCGATCACCGCCTCGCTGCCGCAGATCGACGGCAGCGTAACCGTCGCCGGGCTCCGTGCCCCGGTGACGGTGACCCGCGACAGTCAGGGCGTGCCCGCGATCACAGCCAAGAGCCTCGATGACCTGCTCTTCGCCCAGGGCTACGTCACGGCCAGCGACCGGTTGTGGCAGATGGACGGCCTGCGCCGCCATGCCGCCGGGGAACTTGCCGAGATCCTCGGGCCCGGCTTCGTCGATCATGACCGCCGCCAGCGCCTCCTGCAGATCCGTGCGGCAGCGGATCGTGCCGCGGCGCATCTACCCGCCGACCAGCTCGCGCAGCTGGAGGCGTACTCGCGCGGCGTCAACGCCTTCATTGATACCCATCATGGCGCGTTGCCCGTTGAGTTCAAGCTGCTCGCCTACAAGCCGGCGCCGTGGTCTCCGCGCGACACGCTGCTCGTGTCGCTGGCGATGTTTCAGGACTTGTCGACCGAGTTTCCCGACAAGATGAACCGCGAGGCCCTGAGCGCGCACCTCCCGGCGGCTCTCCTGCCCGATCTGTATCCGGTCGGCTCCTGGCGCGACCAGCCGCCCGGATCGCAGAGCCGCGACCTCACGACACCGCGACTCATCGAGCAGATCCCGCTGGATCCGTCGCAGTCCAGGCTGGGAGGGCCCACACCCGCGCAGCCGGAGGACCTGCTTGCGGTCAGCCGTGCGCTGGCGCGCGATCGCTGCACAGGTTGCCGCCCCGGCTCGAACAACTGGGCCGTCAGCGGTGCCCACACAGAGTCAGGCGCGCCGTTGCTGTCCAACGACATGCACCTCAGCCTTGCGATCCCCGACATCTGGTACGAGGCCTCGCTGCACAACAGCGCCGCCGACGGTGCGATGGATGTCGTCGGCTTCACGCTGCCCGGCGTGCCGTTTGTGATCGTCGGGCGCAATGCGTTTGTCGCCTGGGGCGTCACCAACCTCTGGGGCGATGTCCAGGACCTGCGCGTGGAGCACCTGCGCGGGCAGGGCGAGAACACCGAATACCAGCGGGCCGACAGCTCTTGGGCGCCCGTCGCGCACCACATCGAAGCGATCCGGGTGCGCGGCGGTCGCGACGTCACGCTGGATGTGCTCACCACGACACATACGGTAGGCGCCAGCGGCTCAGGGTCTGCGGAGGCACCCGGGTTTGCGATGGAAACGCCCATCATCTCGCCGCTCTACCGCTCCGAAAAACGCGCCGTCTCGCTGGCCTGGACGGCCTACGATCCCGCGAACGTTACGTCGCCGTTCCTGGCCGTGAACACGGCAGCGGACGGGGCCTCCCTGGTAAGCGCGCTGGCGAGCTTTGGCGGTCCCTCGCTCAACCTGGTGTGGGCGGACCGTGGCGGCCATATCGGCTACCACGCGCTGGGCCGGATTCCGGTGCGCGGGCCCGCGGTGCAGCACCCACGTGCCGCGCCCGAAGCGGTCGAACCCGGGGCAGCACCGGCCGACGAAGGGGCCGAGCCCGAGGGCGAGCCGCAGGCGTCGTTGGGACGTGAAGCCTCACCAATCGGCCACTTCGATCTGGCCGCGTTCTATCCGGCGCGCCGCACCCGCGCCCATGCACGGGGTCCTGCCGGACGACCCGCCGCGACGTTCCGTGGAAGACCGCGCGCCATCCCACATCGGGCCGCACCGGCGTTACCCCAGCCAGTCGACCTGCCGCCCGCAGCACCGCCGATCAACTACACCATCGGTAATGCGATTTCACCGCTGCCCGTCGATGCGCTGGATGCATCGCAGGCCTGGTCCGGCTACGTGCCGTACAGCGCTCTCCCGGCGGTGGTGGACCCCCCGGGCGGCGTGCTGGCCACCGCGAACGCGCGCATCACCCCGGACGACTACCCCTACGCGATCGCGAATGACTGGACCGACCCATTTCGCGTGGAACGCATCGTGCATCTGCTCACGGGCCGCCGCGGGCTGACCTCCGCCGACATGCTGCGGATACAAAACGATGTCCACTCGGAGGTCGATCTCGCGCTGGCGCAGCGCCTCGCTTATGCGCTCGATCACGCGTCGGCAGCCGCCCTGGGCAAGGACAGCACCAGGCTTAAGACTGCCGCGAATCTGCTGCGCGATTGGGATGGCTCGATGGCGGTGGACTCCCCCGCAGCCGCTCTGATCTCGGCTGTGCGCGAAGTCCTGTGGACCGATCTGCTCGTGCCGCAGATCATGGCGCACGATGGCACCGACGCGGGGCCGGCGACCGCAGCCGCCGCGCTTTACACCTGGAATGAGCGCACCACCGCGCTGGAACTACTGCTACAGCATCGGCCCGCACGCTGGTTGCCGCCCGGCTCGCGTGATTGGAATGATTTTCTTGCGACGGTGGTCCTTGGCGCGCTGCACACGGCGCACGCACCGGCCAATCTCGCGGGCTGGCGCTACGGTGAGCGCCACACTGTTGAGATCGCGCACCCGCTCTTCGGCGAGCACCATGTGCTCAGCGATCTGCTGGGCATCACCGGCACGACGAAGCGTCAACCGGCACCAGGGGACGGCAGCACAATCAAGGCCATCGGTCAGCAGTTCGGCCCCAGCCAGCGGTTCACCGCGGATCTGGCCTCGGTCACCGCGGCAACGGGCAACATCACGACCGGTGAGTCCGCCAACCCGCACAGTCCTTGGTACCTTGACCAGTTCGGACCTTGGCTCGAGGGCACCAGCTTCGATCTGCCCGCAAACGGCGCGCCGGCGACCCACACGCTGACGCTGCTGCCCCAGTGAGCAC